>CANJMU010000078.1 GCA_947475135.1 Silvanigrellaceae bacterium | reverse complement strand
TTACAAAAAAACCTGTAAATTCAACTGCGGAGAATATTTCTGTGAATACTTGTTGTTAATTTATAGGTATATCTTTTTTTATCTTTTAAATTTTTTGGGAAACTCTTGTTTAAAATAATCAAAAAGCTGCTTCCCAGGAGAGTTTGCCAAACTTAAACCATTGGTTGACCGATCCCACTGAGTTAAATATTTATTTGGAACGTTTCCTCCATCCATAGACTTAAAATCGTCTGCATTAAAAGGGCAGTCATACATTATAATTCGACTGTCTGTATTGATTGCACAATTATTCCCTTGACAATTAGCATTAGATAAATTTTTAAAAAAACCATTCTTTTGATTTAATTGATAATCTAATGTGTATTGAGCCTCTACCTCTCTATCTATTTTTAAACGCGCCCCAGGTGCGGCACAACCAATAGCGCTTTGAATTGGATTTTTAGCATCAAAATATTTAGGATTCACAATGACAGGAGTCATGTCTGAAGCAATGGGGTCATATTGAACCACCGCGCTGCCACTAC
This sequence comes from Silvanigrellaceae bacterium, assembly GCA_947475135.1. Next base: position 4,435 of record CANJMU010000078.1, on the reverse strand, counting down.
TATTATTGATTTGCCCCGTCTTCCCAAGATAAGAAAAATTAAATGGTTGAGAATAGCCACCAGGCTCAACACACATCGTCTGAAATTTTTTCAGATTATCTTGGTAAATTGGGTCACTTTTATTCACTAATAAAGGAGGAATAGGCAGGTCCCCAACATTAATATCACTACACGAACCGCTTGTTTCAGTAGCATCTTGGTAAGCACGGACATAGATAGGATAAGTAAAACCATCTACCATTGTGACATCATAAACTGTATTTGGAATATTTTTTCCAGCTGCATCTTTCGCGCAATCGACTGCAGGATCACTGCTTCCACAACCAAAAGAGGGCTCAAAAGAAGTACTAATAGAAGGCTGAGGGTCATAATTATCCCCAAGTAAACAAACAGACTGATCCCCAGTGAAAGTCGTGGGGCATGCAATAGGCGCAATACGCATCGATCCTATTCCTTTGGCTGGAATATTCATAGAAACCTGCTCACCTTGATCTAATCTATAAAAATAATCACTTCCACTTTTTTTAACCTTTGCTGAAGGTAACTTTGGATCATAGGTACTGTTTGAATCTCGATCCCAAGTGATCCTTGTCCATAAAGGGGTAGGACACATATTTGCCATTTCTAAGCGAGATGTGGGAGTCCTCAAATTTCTTAAAAAATTGGATTGTGGTGCCGATTCGCTCCCTTCACTCCAAAAAGGAACGCTGAGAAAAGTGAATACAAATAATATTTTAGGGTAAATTTTCATTTCAGCTTCCTTTAATTCGATTGACATTTGGTTGGTTTAATAAACTTATCAGGAAATTTTGTCCCAACGCACTTCAGCAGATCTGCCTGAAAATCAACCTTAGTAAACGTATTCGATGAAAAATCGATATTAGTTAAATCCAACGTGTTGCCATTTAATGGTTTAAAAACAACATTGACAAAATCAATATTTTGAAACGTAAGACCAATAAAATTATTTGATGAAAAATAGGAATTCATGACGCTCACTTTATTATTTGGAGTTCCATTGAGAATCTGCATCGATCCCAAATTCGGGGCAATAAAAGTGACATTATTTATTTTGCAGTCTGTGCAGAGGGGGCCATTCTTGTTGTTATATTTAAATAGAGTTCCCACAAGCTGATCATCAGCGCTGCTGCCAAAAGTTGCATGAGAAATATTTTGATTATTTAAAATTGTTCCAGATAAAATAGCGCCATCAAATTTTATATTTCCCTGAATTGTAGGAAGGCTCATATATCTAAGATCAGATCCTGAAAAATCAGTCCACTTTCCGTTGTCATTGCAGTCTAAATCAGATCCAGTAAAGTCCACGTGGGGTAAATAAGCATTCTTAAAACTTGCACAATTTATTTTTGAATTTGTCAGGGATCCCGGAGCACTATTCTTCACGCAAGCGTTCTGGGCATCCATCACGCAACCTATTTTGGCATTGATAAATTTAGCATAACTTAACGTAGAGCCAACAAACGAAGAAACTTGTAAGCTCGCATTAGAAAAATCGGCATAGGACAGAATAACTAAAATTTGTAACCAATGATTCTGATTGAATCCCATTTCCCTGAATCGATTGAAAATTGATACCAACCCCGTTGAAAAGAACAGAATCATATCCTTTGATGTAGCTTAAATCAGCTCCACTTAACGTGGCTTTGGAAAAATTGGAACCACTGAGGTTCATCATATGTCCCAATCCAGATAAATTATTTAAATGATTTAAATCAGCACCAGCGCAAGACCTCTGAGTTGATTTACTATCAAGAACCGTTGAGGATACTAAACATCTCATTCTCCATGTAGAAGAAGGGATAACGTCATTATCGGAATTTTTATGATCTGAACTAGAACCAGAATTACAACCGTTGACTATCAAAAAGATAAAAAACAGATCAGGAAATAGAAAACTCATTGAACATTTTTTCATCTCAGATCACCCTCCTAAGCAACGAAAATAAACTTTAAAGTGAATATCGACAGTTTTTTTTTATTCTAAAGGGGAAAGAAGGGTGGAGTTTACCTACTAGGTGGAGAGTAGGGAATATTCAAAAAGGCCTAATGCTCCATCAGTTTTTTAAATTCTTGCGTTAAGATAGGCACAGCCTTAAAAAGATCCGCAACAATTCCATAGTCCGCTTTTTGAAAAATCGGCGCGTCTTCGTCCGTATTAATGGCAACAATACATTTTGACGTTCTCATTCCCGATAAATGCTGAATCGAACCACTAATTCCACAGGCCACATACAATTTTGGATTGACCGTTTTTCCCGTTTGCCCCACCTGCATATCGTAAGGCACATAACCAGAATCTACCGCTGCCCGTGACGCCCCAACCGAAGCATGCACAACATCCGCGCAATCATAAATGATTTTAAAGTTTTCACTGCTGCCCATCGCACGCCCACCAGAAATAATAATATTCGCTTCTGTTAAATCGGGACGATCTTGCTTTCCTTGTTTCACTTCTAAAATTTTTGTTTTGAATAAAGATTTGTCAAAATTAATCTGCACATTTTCAACGTTAGGAGCTGCATTTGAATCGACAATTTCCCCGTGACGCACATTAGGTCTTAAAGTAATAAACGCAATGGGAGCATTGCTAACTGTCATTCGAGAGCACTTTCCTAAATACATAGGAATTTCGGCAGTTACTTTATTGTTACTTAATGAAAACGAAAGCGCATCCGTTAACATAGCACCTTGATTGCGAATGCAAAGTCTTGGAAAAAAGTCCCGACCCGTTGGTGAAGCCGCACCAACGACAACATTATATTTTTGATCCTGAATGATTTGATGAATCGCTTGAATTGTTGGCTCACCCTGATAGGTGTTTGTTTCGGCGCAATCCACAACATAAATTTTAGACGCTCCAAAAGTTGCCAACGTTTTTGCGTGTTGTGCTGCACCCTCACCCAATAAAACTGCATGCAAATTTTCAGTTTTTCCTTCCAGCATTTTGTGGGCTTCGGACAAACACTCACCAGCTGTTGATTTTAATTTACCATTGCGAACTTCAGCATAGACAAGGACTTTTTGTATCATAATTATCTCCTTTAGATTGCTTTAGCTTCTTGACGTAACAACTTCACAACCTCTGCAACCATTTCTTCTACAGGCTTTCCTTTAAATATTTTTCCTGGAGGTTTCACCGGTGGAAGCTGATAACTTTCTACGGAAATAAGATTTGAATGATTTTGTAAAAGGTCACCTACTTTTTTTTCTGAAATCGGTTTCTTTTTTGCCTTCATAATTCCAGGCAAAGACGTTAAACGGGGCTCATTTAAATTCTGATGCGGAGCAATCAAAAGTGGCAATTCCGCTTCGTATTTTTCAACGACTCCGCCTTCAACATCACGATAGGCAACGCATTTTTTACCACTCGGATCCCATTCTAATTTGGAAACGTTCAATAAACTTCCCGCTTTATAGAATTCCGCAACCATCAATCCGACATTCCCAGCACCTTCATCGGTTGTATTTAAACCTGCAAAAATAAGATCTGGTTTTTCTTCTTCTACAACTTTAGAAATTGCTAAGGAAACAAGGTAGGAATCAAAATAATGATTTGTACCTTCTGTATTGATCCACACCCCACGATCAATCCCCATTGCCAGTGCTTTGCGAATAATTTCCTGACAGCGCGTTGGCCCAAGACTGACAACAAGAGTTTCACTTCCCGAAAATTTTTCTTGCGTACGAAGCGCTTCTTCGATGGCGTAATCATCGCAAGGATTCATCATGTATTTAAAATCATTTTCTAAAATATTTTTTTTATCTGAAGATAATTTTATGACAGTTTCTGTGTCAGGGACATGTTTAACAAGGACCAATATTTTCATACATTTTCCTCATGAACGAAATTTTATTTTCTCAACGAAGTTAAGTTAACTTAATTTTAGGATGGACTCAATTAGAAGACCTTTTCTAAGGTAACACGATGACAACAATAATTCTTTGTTTAAAATCACTTTATGGCGCGCCACAAAAAAATATGTTACTTTCTAATATGAAGGTTATTTGTACTACTGCACCCGCGGATAAAGGAGAAAAAACGGATGTTTCATCGTAGACGTTTTTTAAAAACAAGCACCGCGCTTTTTGTTACCTTACCAATTTTGCAAAGTGTCTCGCAAGAAACTGCAGACAATTTTGATTTCGCAACGAAAGATAAAAGTGAAATCAGCCTAGATATTAGAAATAGTTTTACTAAAAAAAACCAAAAAAGTTTGCAAATTCATGCCTATGATAATTCCTTGAAATTCAGAACAAAAGAACTATTATTTTCTGGAGACTTACTGTTAACTCAAGATAAAAGTAAATATTGGAAATTCAATTCCAAAGATTTATTTTTAAATTTTAATGCCAATCCACAATACGAAAATGGTCCTGTTGTTTTTTTAAAAACAGAAAATAATGAGCAAACTTT
>CANJMU010000077.1 GCA_947475135.1 Silvanigrellaceae bacterium | reverse complement strand
TGGCCCACATCTCTCACAACATAAAAATAACCGTCCTTATTTTCTTTTCCTATCCAATAATCAAAAAGAATCTCAACAATCCGCTCTCTATTCACTCCTGAAGGCATATCATCTCGTAAAGAGAAACGAATGATATCTTTCATCAATATCGCTTGATATACCGAACCAGGAAAGAGGGGAGGTCTTTGGCTGATATCTGATAACGCTGGAATTCGGATCAAGTAATCGTCCGCGATCCCTTCCATGTTGCTTTTAAATTCTTCCAAACTCATTTTATTTTTTGGAGATGGAGAAATCCCATTCCGTATGATATCTTCACAAAATACAGCGGACGATGTAGGGCCAGAATGCCTACCTACCGCAGCAGCATCAACAGGAAGAGTCAGAGGAGTCACCTGACGATAAAAGCGATTATAAAGGCCATAAAAAATACCCATTGCTGCGCAAACACCCAAAAACATTAAAATAGCGAGCGCAGCATTCACTTTAGGATCATTAAAATCTAAGTCTGAAATCGACTCAAAATAAGATTTTTTTAAAGTGATTTTATTTTTTTTAACCACGTCCTTATGATATTCGGAATTCAAAGTTACGGGAACAAAAGATTGGTGCGTTTCCGACTTATCAAAATTCATTTCCACCAATTGCTTGTCGTCATTCATTCTATCGTGTCTTAAAATTTGAAAGGAAACCCCAGATTCATTTTCTTTGTTTCCTTTGACTGGAATTAAATAATAATTGATCTGTTCTTTTCCTTCGTCCATAAAAAAACCATCCCAAGCTTTTTGCGCTTCCGAATTTGAATTCGTTTCCAAGTGAATTTCTGTTTCTGTAAAGCTAGAATGACCTAATGCATTTTCCTCTAATGACAACAGAAAACATTTTTGAGTTTTTTTATTTTGACAAAGCACAACTTCTTTTTCTTGAATCGCATGATTTTGATTTTTTGTATGATTTAAAATGGTGTGAAAATAAAAATCCTGTGGTGAATATTTATTTTCTGAAACCGCCACAACTTGTGGTGTTACTGTTCCGTTATCGTTTAAAAACGATAGAACTGCTAACTTGTTGTCTGCTCTTAAAAAGACAAGAGATTTTTTGTCTTCGTGACCATGTTTGAAAATAAAATGGAATTTATCCCCTTGAGCATCTTTGTCGCTATCATCTAAAATTGGAGAAAAACGGAAAACCCAATTTTTTTGCAGGTTCGTATTGTCTTCTAAAACCAATAAATTTTCTAACGTGTAAAATTTATCTTCTGGATTTTTATTCAAACGCAGATACTGATGCTGCTGACTTTCAGCATCCACAACAAGGAAACAAGGGTTAGAATCACCTAAAAGTGTACTTGGAAGCCCATGAAAAGACGCCTGAACGGGTAACACCATATCCTGAATTGGAAAACTTTTAAAAACAAGGGTTTCATTTTCTTTTTCTAAGGACACAATTTTATAAGTTCTTTCCAGTCTATGAAACATCACAAGGAATAATTCTAAATTAGGATTTTCTTGTTTTTCCTGATCGCTCGGAAGCAAGGGACAGGCAATTTGCTCATAAGGATGAAAGACAGGAACACCTTTATGATCGAGGGTCTCGAAATTTAATTTTCCAGCATAATGAAGTGTTGAATTTTCTAAACTATCAATTTTCGATTGTAAAAAATGAAGTACCAAAGAGCTATCTGCTACGGAAGCGACAACCAAATAAGGATTATCTGACTGAGTCAGTTCACCTACATTCAAAACCTTACAAAAACTTTCGTACACAAAACTTTTCCCAATCACTTCACCCGTGGAAAGCAAAAGTTTTTTCTCGTAAGGAAACGCCGAATTTACAAGATAAAGATTGTTATCTGCATCCACAGAATAGAATGTTTCTAATTTTTGTTCTTGAGCTTCGGCAAAAAATGATTTTGAAGCCAAAGGAAGACAAGATAACAATGCTGAACTTTTCATAAAAGATCTACGATTTGTAAACATAATTTCACCCCGATTTTTAAGAAAGGTCACAATAGAATTGATTAAACCAAAGACCTGGATGTCGTCTTTGGAACAGAGAAAAGCTATAATAAAAATGATTTAAAAACAGTCAATTTTTTTTAGTCAAAAAAATTGACTGTTTTATTTTTATGACGCTAGACCCTTTTCCTGCCATTGAGAGTAGAAATAAGGTCTACGGTTGTTATTTTTTACGCACCTTGCAATGTATTCACAAACATATTTTTTTTATGAAATTTTTCACTCAGTTCTTTTGTTGTTACCTTAGATTCATTCAAAGATTTGATAAATAAACAAGGGTGAGAGTTGTGCCGTAAATTTTTTTTCATCCATTTATCATGATTTCCAAAAAAAATGGTCTCTGGAAAAATTTGAAATCGGGAATACAATTCTTGAATAAAATAAATGACATCATGAATGTTTTTGTAAAAGAAACCATGCAAACAATTTTCAAAATCGCCGCCCTTTTCCATAAAAAAAAGACAGCAAATCTCATTTTCTTCTAAGGCATAAAAAACCAAAAAAGGTTGTATTTTTAAAATCAAACAAAATTCGGTGTAACTTAAAATGGGCTCACTTGAAAGTTGATGCAAAACCAAAAAATTCCATAATTGAATTTTAAGTTCTTCTTTCAGATGAATCGCCGCAGAGACAAAATATTTTTTTTTATCTTTTTTAATTTCATGGGATTTAAAAGTTGTAATAGATTTTCTATTGTGTTCATCATATTTAAGATTAGAAATATTCACCCCACCAACAGGTAAATATCCATTATTTAAATAAATTTTTTGCTTAATTGAAAACAAAAATAAAAACTCAACCCCCCGATTGATGGCTTCTTCTTCAATATACTTCAGCATTTGTGAACCAATACCGAGACCTTGAAATTCTTTTTTGGTGCACACATTCCCAATGCAGTAGGTTTTTATAAAATGATTTTCATCTAAATAAGGAAAAAAAAATGGGTGATAAGAACAATGGGCAATGATTTGTCCTGCGGCATCTTTAAATGCAAATTGATTTTCTAAATTTCCGTCATAATAAAGCTGTGGCAACGCATCATAGTATTTTATTTTTTCAAAAGATTCGTTGCACAGATCTAGAATTTTTGGAATGTCTTCTGTTTTTATGGAGTTGGTTAATGGAAAAGACCATCTTGAATTCATTGTGACCTTATTGATTTGATGAAACTCTTAACATCACATATTCGCAACAATCGCCTTTGCAAATTCAGAACATTTCACTTCTTTTGCCCCTGGAAGCTGGCGAGCAAAATCATAGGTCACAATTTTTTGTTCTAATGTTTTGACGAAGGCTTTTTCAATCAAAAGAGCTACTTCATTCCAACCTAAATATTCAAACATCATATTCCCACTTAAAATAACTGACCCTGGGTTCACTTTATCTTGGCCCGCATATTTTGGCGCAGTTCCGTGCGTTGCTTCAAATAATGCATATCCATCACCAATATTAGCACCCGGAGCAATTCCAAGTCCACCCACCTGCGCGGCCAAAGCGTCAGATAAATAGTCTCCATTCAGATTGGTACACGCTAAAACTTCATATTCGTCAGGGCGCAAAAGAGCTTGTTGAAACATGTTATCTGCAATGGCATCTTTGACAATAATTTTTCCTGCGGGTGCGTTTCCTTGGCATTCTTCCCAAGTCACGCACTCCTTTGAAAATTCATTTTTTGCCACTTCATAACCCCAATCACGAAAAGCACCTTCGGTGAATTTCATAATGTTACCTTTATGAACAATGGTCACACTTTTGCATTTATTTTTAATGGCATACTGAATTGCTGCACGAACCAATCGCTTCGAACCAAATTCACTGATTGGTTTAATACCAAGTCCACTGTCTTCGCGAACTTTTTTATTTAAAACCGAACTTAAAAATTCCCGCAATTTTTTTTGCTCATCGGACCCGGCTTTGAATTCAATTCCTGCATAAATATCTTCTGTGTTTTCACGAAAAATACACATATTAACTTTTTGTGGTTCTTTCACAGGTGAAGGAACATTAGGGTACCATTTAACAGGACGAACGCATTGATACAAATCAAGAACCTGTCTTAAAGTCACATTAAGGGAACGAATTCCACCGCCAACAGGAGTGGTCAAAGGGCCTTTGATCGCAACACGAAATTCTCTGATGGCTTGGATAGTTTCATCGGGAAGCCAACTTTGATGATCTTGAAAAGATTTTTCGCCAGCTGGCACTTGCATCCAATGAATTTTTCTTTTGCCAGCAAAAGCTTTTTGAACAGCCGCATCAAAAACATACTGGGAAGCCTTCCAAATATCGGGCCCAATTCCGTCCCCTTCAATGAAAGGAATAATAGGATTACTAGGAACATTCAGTTGACCGTTAGAATTCAATTCAATTTTTGCACCTTCTGCAGGAACATGAACAAGCTTATAAGACGACATAAAAAGATTTTCCTTTTCAAATAAAGTAACAAAACAAAGGGACAAAAAAATCTTACAAAATTGAATTCATAAAATGAAGCGATTTATTTAAAACCTGATCGCGAACAAAATCAATCTCCATAAAAAGCTCGTGCTTTGCACCTGGAAATTCAAAAACAGATGCTTTTGGAGCTTCCTTCGCAAAATGAACGATGGCTTCTGGATTGACGACAGTGTCAGCGTCAGCTTTAAGTAACAGTAAAGGAACATGAAAAGATTTTGCATTTTCACGAATAAAAGGCATGATACGAGAAGCCTCTTTCACCCAACCATAAGTCACTCCACCTAATCTCATTTGATCAATTTGAGAAATTAATTTTCTCCAAATTTGAAAACGAAACTTTGAATTTGTCAGATCATTATTTTCAAAGGGGATAAAAGCCACGCAATCTTTTTGACCAAAAACATAGGAGTGATCAAAATGAAAAAAGCACATTGATTTTGATAAAAGACTTGCTGCAGATTCTAATAATTTTGTTTGAAATCCGTAAATTTGATACATAGGTGCACTTAG
>CANJMU010000076.1 GCA_947475135.1 Silvanigrellaceae bacterium | reverse complement strand
GATTCAAAAGGGTTTGGATTTGACGAATAGGAACTTTTTTTTGATGCAAAAGCGTTGCCAATGTGGCGCGCATGCTATGTGGACTTATATTTTTTTGAATTCCAACTTCCTGACACATTTTTTTGATAAAATAATAAATTTGAAATCTTGTTGTTTTTTTCTGATTGATAATAGTTTTATTTGTTTTTGTAATACGAATTTGCGTAAATAAATAATCATTTTTATTTGAAAACGATTTAAATTCTTTTAAATATTTAAGAATAACCTCAGTATTTTGTTTATTTAAATAAACTGTATGAATTTCGTTTCCTTTAGCTTTAAATTTAAGTAAATAATTTTCACCATTTTGAATAAAATTATTTATTTTCAAATCGCAAATTTCACTCACTCGCAACCCAACACCAAGAAGCGTGTAAACAATAACGTAACGAAAAAAATATTTTGAATATTTCACATAAATTTTATCGCCATAAAATTCATATTTATTTTTTGCATAAGTTAACAATTGAATGCGCTCTTCGTCATTTAAAATATTTGTTTTCCCGTCTTTTGGTACCTTAGGTCTTTCAATAAAAGCGCACGGGTTTTCTAGTAAAATATTTTTTCGACACAAAAAATTTAAAAACGAAGACAACGATTCAATTTTTCTGTGTTTTGAAGCATTGGTATAATTTTGAATATCTTTATGCCATAAAATAATAATTCTTTCGGTAATTTGAAAAGGATCTGTGATTTCAAAATTTAATTTATCTTTTGCAAATAAAATAAATTGTAAAAAATCACTTTTGTAAGCATTTTTTGTATTTTGACTTTCCAAGGTTTCTAAAAATTGATCGATCAAAGAATTTAAAATCATTTTTCATTTTCTTTATGAATTAAAAAATTTCCAATCTCAATCAAATTTAAAATTTGAAATTGTTTACTTTCTTCCATGAAAGAAAAAAATGGGACCTTCCTTACATTCGATCGTGAGCTCCAATTTTTTTTAATTTTATTCTGTTGATGATAGTAATTCACAATAAAATTGGAGAAATAATTTTTAAAATCTGTGGGCTTAGAATGGTCTTCAATCAGTAACTCTTGAACGTTATCTTCGCTCCAAAAAGTCTCAGAAATACATTTATTCAAAATAAAATTCTGAATATTCAATTCCATATTTTTTAATTCTTGTTCAATATAAATCGCAATATCTAACGAATCATTCCGAACAGAACTCACTAAAAAAAAATGGCAACTCTGAGAAAAAATAAGCTTGTGTGAGTATTTTAATCTTTCAATAGAGCGAAGAATTAAAGTATCAATGGATATTAAAAACTCACCAAATTGAAGAAGAAATCCTTTCCCGCCAATGACAGAAAGACCATCTAAGATTTTTTTTGCCCCTAGTTTTATAAAACGTGTCATGACTGGTTGTTTACTTAATTTATTTTCTTCTACAAACCATTTTAACCAATCCACCATTTTACTATCTAAAAAATGAAGGACTTTTTCAGGTTTGGAAATAAAATCTATCGCATGAAGTCCTGGTGCCGTATCAATAATTAGATATTGAGTGTCCGGGTACATCTCCATCCATTCGGCAATTCGAATTCCTGCCAGTGTGTCGATAGACGTCGCAATTTTTTCACTTAAAGCAATAAAGTAGGGATTATTAAATAATTTAATTTTTTGATCTTCATTTAAATTTAATTCATGAACCCATCGTTTTAAGCTCACCTCTAAATGAATAATACTTGCAATTAATTTTCCTTTCGAATTTGGAATTGGAATCTCTGTTCCTTTATCTTCCAACGAAGTGACCTGAAAAGCATTGTGAAGACGTTTTGCAGGATCGATACTGATAAGACCAACAGAATACCCTTGGTTTGCTAATGCAGCTGCATAAGCAGCGCTCAGCGTTGTTTTTCCAACCCCACCAGCTCCTATAAAAACACAAAGTTTTGGAATATTTTTTATTGTCATAAATTCATTTCTTTTGTCACAAGATCAACAATTTCTCTGTCAGAAATATTCTTTTGAATAAGACTTTGGTCAGGAATTAAAAAACATGGAAAATTATTTTCCTGGCACCAGGTCTGACTCAGAGCCTCTATTTTGTTTCTATCCATTAAAATATTTTTTAAATGGTACAGATCTGAAACAGAATCTTTACTTTTAAAATCAGAACTTAATCCTTCAAAATAAATTGTAATATCCTTTGTTTTTTCCTTTGAAACATATTTATGGATAGACAAATTTAAAAAAATCCCAAGAGGCGAATAATTTAAATTTTTTTGCATCTCTTGCGTTAATTTTTTCATTTCTTCATAGGGGAGTTCTTCTGGAATCGAAGTAATAAAATATCCTGTTTTAGAGCTATCATTTAACAAATTTTGAACCCGTTCACACTCCTTCGCAAGTGGGCCGGTAATTCCTAAATTGGAAATAGTTTTTGCAATTTTGAATAAAGAAACACCATGACCAGTTGCTGGCGCATCTACAATAATTCTATCAAATTTGTTACTTTCATTTGATTTTGAAAGCTCACTCAGCCAAAAAAGTCTTCCCAAAAAAAAGAGTTCAGCAATTCCTGGCGCTGCCTTTATAAATTTTTGAACGTGTTTGTTTTCAATCACAAGATTATAAATGAGCTTCATTTTTAAATGTTGTAAAAAATATTCTCGGATTGTTTCTGACGAATTATAATTCATCACTGAAAATCCACATGGTAAAGTCACAGTCTGATGACCACAGGGCGCAAGATCATAAATTGGAGAAATAGAATCTTTAAGTGCCCACTGAACAATTAAAACTTTTTCATTTTTTGAAGAAAAATATTGCGCCAAAGATGCGCTTAAAATTGTTTTTCCCACACCTCCCTTACCCAACACAAATAAAACTTTTTGTGTTGATATTTTCTGAGAAAAATTATTTTTCATTTAAATGTTCTCGGTTTTTTATTACATCTGGCGAAGTGATTTTGATGTCTGAAAAATGTTTGGATGTTCTTCTAACATTTTTTCTAAATTCCAATCACTTTTTAAATTCGTCTTTGACACTGTGCCAGATTTTAGGATGCGAGATAAGTGTGCTCCTAATTTTTCCATTTGAGCACGATAGGTTGTGAATTTACCACCATAAATTGAAAAAATATTTCCAGGATTTTCACTAATCACAAGTTCACGAGAGAGGGAAGAAATATTTTTTTCCATTTTATTAATGTAAAACGGAGATGAAAAAGGATCACTTTTCCATTTTTCATTAAATTTTACTTCATTCATTTTATTTTTTAATAAAGGCATGCAACGGACACCAGCAAAACTTTCAATGATATTTTTTTTAGGATCCGTTAAGTTTAAATAATTTTCCGCAGAGTTCATTAAATATTCATAATCATATTGTGGAACCTTAACGTGATCTGGTTCTTTTGGCAAAATAGACTCGGTTGTTCCAAGAAGCCAATTCCCATTCCAAGGAATAAAAAATACAACTCGTCCGTCATTTTCCTGAAAAATAGTTGCAGAAATAGAATCAAAATTTTCTGCTGGAAATACATTTTTTGAAAATAAAAGATGTGAACCTAAATTTAATAAGCAGGATATTTTTGGTACAATATTCCATCGAATTAAATTTTCATTATTCCAAGCACCGCAGGCATTGACCAAAACTTTTGTTGTCACAGTCCATGTTTCGTTATTTTTTTTTAATGTCACCCGATAATGATCAAAGTGACTTTCCACATGAATGACTTCTGTTTTTTCTTCGTAAGTAGCCCCTAAGTAAACAGAAGCTTGGGCAACAATACGTACTATAACATCGTCAATCATTTGAGCGTCGTAATATAAAAATGCGCTAGACACCTTTTCATCAATAAAATTTTGTTTTAAATAAGGAGCAAACTCTTGAATTTTATTTTTTTGAATAGACTTTGCACTGGGTATGGCCTCGTCAGAAGCAAAGAAATCATAAACAAACAATCCTGTTCGAATCATCCATGGCGGAAATTTTCCTTTTTTTAAATTAGGAAGAATGAAAGAGCGCGGTTTCACCAACTCAGGAATGATTTTCAATAAAATTTTCCGCTCGGAAAGCGCTTCTCGAACCAGTTTCCATTGATTCAAATGTTCAAGATAACGAAAACCTCCATGAATTAATTTTGTACTTCGAGATGATGTTCCGCTTGCAAGTAGATTTTTTTCTACCAAATGAACTCCTTTTATTTTTCTTGATGATAGATCGTGCAATAATCCAACACCATGAATTCCACCGCCAACAATAAGCACTTGATAATCCATTTGGACCCCTATCACGTTTTCTGTTGTTGTTTACTTATTAAAAAATCCTGAATAAATTCTTCCACTGTGCTATCAATATCTATCTCTTGAAATTGATATTTATTTTCTTTTGTATTTTCCAAATAAGAAAAATCAAATTCAATTTCATCATTCATTTTGTTTCTCCAAATTATTATAAGAGGTTTCTATTTATTTTTTCAATTTTTATAAAACTTTGTTAGGTAATCATTTCTCCATCGGATTTTTGACAATTTTTTTTATTTCGATCACAATTTTTTTCAAAAGTTGAACAATTTTTTTTAACTTCAAAAAATCCCCTCAGAAAAATATATTGAATTTTCTTCATTTTATTGAGGGGTATTTTCGTATGATTTTAAGAATTTTTATTCTCAGTTTATTATGTTTTTCAATGTATAAAATTTTTTTTCATTTTAAAAATACAAAAAAAATAGAAGCCTTTGTGCCTCATACCGAACAAATTTCTAAATCTCGACTGGATTTTGAAATTCCAAAAAAAATTTGGAAAAATCGACAAGAAATTCCATTTTTACAAAAAAATAAAAATTATATAGTGATTCAATACATTGAAAACCAACCTGAATCACAATGTTTTGTAGGGAAAATGAAGTTAATTTTCCTCAATGAAAATATTTTTAAAATGGAAGCCACTGAAAAGTTAAAACCTTCTCATCTGAGTCTCTATTCAAAGAATAAAAAT
>CANJMU010000075.1 GCA_947475135.1 Silvanigrellaceae bacterium | reverse complement strand
ATCCGCAATAGCACCTGCTTTTTCGCTTAAACTTTTTTTTCCAAATAATTCTTGATGAACCTGGGGAGCATCGCTTCCCATTTTTTGATCCAGTTGTTTTTCTGTCACAACATTTTGCTTTGGCCCAACAATTGCTTTTTTGATAATATTTCTTTTATCTATTTTTTGAGAGGACATCGCTTTGGCCGTCCCTTCAAAAAGCAAGGCTGCCATAATGGCAGCTCCAATCATCAATTTTCCTTTTCCAGAAAGAACCGTGGTGGGCAAAGCTTTAGGCGGCAAATAATTTTTTTTAATTAAAATTTCTTCATTTTTGACCCTTGTGATTTGGGCAATCACCTGCAAAGGGTCTTTTTTAGGCTCAATTTTTTTAGATTTTAAATATTCTTTTCTTTCCTGAAAGCATTTTCGACAAAAACATGCGTCTGAAAAAGGTTCTTTTTTATGATGTTTTTGAATAAAATTATCGAGTGTTAAAATTTGAGGATCTTTTTCCTTCATGGCCACAATTTTATTTTTTTGAACCGAATTTTTGAGTTCTCTTAATTTTATTTTTTTAATTTCTTCTTGGCAGATGCGACATTCACAAAAAATTTGATGGGTGACTGGGGGCTGTGACAAAGGCCTCTTCATTTCATTTTTTCTAGTAAAATCGACTAAAAAAATGTTTGTATCAATTTTGGATTTTATGGGTGTGAACTTATCCAATGATTGTTACCTTAGTGGTTGAATTTTTTAAAAATTAGAATTTAATATTTTTCCTTCATTCATGAACTATGTCTAAGATAAACAATAAATCAAAATTTCAAAGGCTCATTTGTTACCTTAGTAATTATTTTTTTAAGGGAAAAAATTTTCTAGAACATTCTAAAATTTTAAAAATTTAAAGCGTTGACAACAGAAGTCTTAAATGGAAATTTTTTACCCAAGGATTTTTTCCTAGATATTTTTAATCAACAAGGAAAACTTTACAATATTCTTCGAAAAATAATCGTCTACACTGAAAATAGAAACGAGAAATGAATTTCAGACAAGGGGTCCTATTTATGTTGAGAAGTTTAAACACAGCCGCAACGGGAATGGATTCTCAACAAAAACTAATTGATACACTTTCTAACAATATGGCCAACGTCAACACCATAGGATTCAAAGCCAGTCGTGCTAATTTTGAAGATCTTTTGTATCAAAATATTCGTGCACCGGGACTGCAATCTTCCGAAGGCACAATTTCTCCTAGCGGAATTCAAGTTGGAAATGGTTCTAAATTGGTTTCCGTTGAAAAATCTTTCGAAGACGGGGCAGCTAAGGTAACAAATAAAGAAACAGACTTAGCTGTTATGGGACGAGGTTTTTTTCGCATTCAATTGCCAGACGGAAGCATCAGTTATACACGGGATGGAACCCTTCACCGCGGAGCGGATGGACGTATCGTGACCCAAGAAGGTCTGCCACTTGTGCCAGAAATTGTGGTGCCAGAAAACACGATCAGCCTTCGCATTGGAATTGATGGGACAGTCACGGCAAAAGTTTCAGGTGAAATTGATTCCAGAAATTTAGGACAAATTCAAATTGCAACTTTTATTAATCCCGCCGGATTAAATGCCATGGGCAGAAATATGTATGCACAAACACCTGCATCTGGCGAACCAGTCATTAATGTGGCCGGCGAAAATGGCGCAGGAATTATTGAACAGGGACAGCTGGAAACCAGCAACGTAAATATTGTAGAAGAAATGGTTCAAATGATTGTGGGACAACGCGCCTACGAGTTGAATAGCAAAGTGATTAAAACTGGCGATGAAATGTTACAAGCAACAAATGCATTGAGATAAAATTATGATAGATATGAATCATTCCGTTTATATTGAGTATGTTAAGTTAAACTCAAATTCCTCTGCTAGGGAATCTCAGAAAGATCTCATTTATCCAATTTTATCCAAAGAAATTTTTCCAAATAAAAATATTATTGAAATTGATCAACCCACTCAATTTCAAAGCAAATATTGGACCATCCAATGCAAGTCCTGTCCTATTGAAACATTCATACCCAACGCTATGAATCCAGTTCAAAATGACAAACCAAAGGAAAGAATTTATTGGGAATCTTTTCAAAAAAATGAAAATAAATCGAACCTTCATATTTCTTATTTAACGGTAGACAACGATCAAAAATATAAAAAATGGGAAATTGAAATTTCCGAATCTAAAAACTATGCCATTAAAAAAGGGGATAAAATTAAAATTATTTATCACCCCACAGAAGCTCTTTCCATTGAAGGAACTGGGCGAGCATTAGAAAACGGAATCCTTGGAGATAAAATTCAAATTGAATGGGACAAAAATATTTTTAAAAATAATTTCAATAAACGTAACGTTAACGAAACAGCAGTCATCTCTGAAATTGGAGTTGTTGAATATGGCGTACTATAAAGCAAAATGGGATCTTATTTTGGATACTTATCTGAATACCATAGAATTTTTTTGCGATTTTTTTCAAAAACTAAAAATGGAAAATAAAATGTCCTTCACCGATGTCATTTTAAGAATGACTTTTTTTATTTTTGCTGTTTCTATCATTATTTTTTTTTCAAGTTGTCAAAAAGCTTTGGCACAACGGTTACCTGAAAGTATGATTGGCGAAGCCCTTGTGCAGGCCAATCTACATCAAAATTTACCTAAAATTTTAACTCAAAGTAAAAAGTCCGAACAATTATTTATTCAAAGAGATCAAATCATTATTAAAGATAAAGAAAGCGGGTCTAGTACAGGAAGTCTTTGGAGTGATTCCATTCACCCGAAAGCTCTATTAACTGAATACAATCCTTCGAGCACAGGTGATATTTTAACAGTGAATATTCCCGATGATCTTCAACCAAAACAAACCGATTCCAATAATACGACCAAAATGGATCCTCTCAAATCTGTGAAATTTGAAGTTGTGGCTTTAGAACCAGGCGGTGACGCTTACTTACGTGCCATCAAAAATTACAAAGATGAAAATGGAATTGAAACAAATATTATTGTTTTGGCAAAAGCTCCTCGTCGGAATATTCACAATTCAGAAATATCTGCCAATGACGTCACCTCTGTTTCTGTTAGCGTCACAAAAAATGGAGAAATGTCGAGTTATGATTCTTTGTCATGGGATTCTAACGTCACAAAAAAAATTGCCTCTTATGCACCAGATATGCAGCTTCTTTCTAAGGGCTTGGAAGCGGAAAAAAATGATTTAAGTGTGCGCAAAAAAGCAGTGGAAGACCAAAAGAAATCCTTAGACGCCGCAGCTGATCGCCTGAAAAAAGATCGGGCCCGCGTCGATGCAGATATTGCAAAAGCAAGAGCGCTCTTAGATTCATCTACTGTTTCCAGCGGAGATTCCAAGGCAACCACAGCAAATTCATCCACAAATAAAAATAATTCCACTTTAAAAAGTAGTTCCAATAGCAGCGCAAGCACAACTTCGGGAACAAAAAAATAATGAAAACGAATCTTAGATATTTTTTTTATTTCTTATTTTTTGTTTTTAATTTTCAAAAACTTTTTGCACAGGAAGAATATCCTGTCAAAATTAAAGATCTTGTTGAAGTTCGCGGAGTACGCCCCAATGCCCTGAATGGTCTTGGTCTTGTTGTTGGTTTGCAAGGAACAGGGGACAGCAAAGCAAGTATTGCAACAAATAAAGCCGCCGCACAGCTCATCAGTCGTTTAGGAGTGACAGTCACACCTGCAGATATTATTACAAAGAATATTGCGGTTGTGGCAGTAACTTCCATGTTGCCTCCTTTTGCACGCATTGGCGATCGGATTGATGTCCGCATTTCAAGCATCGGCGACGCCGCAAGTTTAGAAGGTGGTACTTTATTGTTAACCACATTGAGTGGCGCAGACGATCAAATCTATGCCACCGTCCAAGGTAGCATTAGCCAAGGAACAGCCATGTCCGGTGCAGATGGGGCTGTTGCAGCGGCACAAAATAGCAAAGTCCCAAAAACCGTCGCCCTCGCAAATTTAGGAATTGTAGAAAAAGAATTTCATTCCAGATTTGTGCACAATAATACAATTGAATTAAGCTTAAGAAATGCAGATTTCACAACAGCTTCTCGCATTGCAAAGGCTGTGAATGAAAATTTCGGTGAGTTTATTGCCGATCCTGTGAACAGCGCACTCATTAAAGTTCAACTTCCGACAACTGTCGATAGAAACAACCCCTCTTTCAATCCTGTGACTTTTTTATCGACGCTAGAGCAAATTCGAGTAACCCCCGATGTTCAAGCCACAATTGTCATTAACGAAAGAACAGGAACGATTATTTCAGGAATCAATGTTGTCATACTCCCCGTCGCAATTTCCCATGGCTTCTTACAAATTCAAGTGGGAAGTAAAAAATCCAAAGTGTCAGCATTTGAAAAATCCACAAATATCGGCGAACTTGTCAAATCACTGAATGAAATTGGCGCTGGTCCTAAGGACATTGTCTCAATTATCCAAGCATTAGAAGCCTCCAAAGCCTTAAAAGCCACTGTGAAATATTTATAAGGAGGATGATTTATGAGAGTCAATCCCAGCGATTTTTATTTTCAAAACATCGATAAAATAAACCAAGAAAATTTAATCAACGAAAATAAGGAAACAATAAGTAAACATGGCCCCAAAAAAATAAACCTCAACGAAAAACAGGCTCAAGAAGTTGCGAAAGAATTTGAAACTATGTTTGTCGATATGATGCTGAAAAGCATGCGCGAAACCGCACGTCCTACCGATGAAAGTAATGCTCAAAATATTTATTCGACCATGCTTGATGGCGAATATTCAAAAGTTATGACGGAAGGGACGAATTTTGGAATTCGGGACATGATTCTGGGATGGGTGAAGCAGAATTCGTGATCTCGACTTTTCTTGACCACTTCGCATAATCCCAACACCATTGGGTAGGATACTTTCGTATTCTTTCTTCTGTCCAATGAGCGAATGCCGCTATCTCGCGTGCAGCAAAAATATTTTTCTCAGAAATCAAATGTTTTTCAAAAATT
>CANJMU010000074.1 GCA_947475135.1 Silvanigrellaceae bacterium | reverse complement strand
GAATTGAGAAAATTAAAAATAATTACAATGTATAATGGTGTTAAAATTTTATGTGAATTAACAAAAAAACAAAAAAACATATTTAATAATTTTAAAATACCCTATCCAAATATTCCTGGTATGTAAAATTCTGGGACTTTAGGTTGTAAGATAAAAAATGGACTCCAGTGTCTGACGTCAACATCAATGCTGAAGGGGACGACGAAATTCCTTGCGGGGCATGGGAAACAATGACGCTAAAAAAACGAGTTTTATTTTCTTCTAAATTATTTTCTGTCAATTTTGGAAAATAATAGGTGAAATTTTCAAAATTTTGATTGTGCTCAATTTGGGTTAATAAATGAATACTTTCTCCATCAAATTGGAAAAAATAAATTCCAACACCTTCTTGCACAGCAAAAAACACATTTTTTTCTTGACCAATCAAATCGTGGTAAGGACCATGCCAGGATGCGGTTAGAAATTGCGCAGATAATTCACCTAAATCACAAATTGTTTGAAAACAAAGTTGAGATCCGTTTTTCGTTTTTTGAAAAGAACCAACCTTGTATGTTTCCTTATCTAAATAAAATATCGTTGCAATATTATTGCTATCAAATGAATTATCAAACAATAATTTTAATTCTTCTTTTCCGTGAAGTTCATTTTCAGTTGTTGCATAAGTATACAAAAATTCAAAATTTTGCGATTCTGGTAAAACATTTAAAAAATGAAATTGAGATATTTTTTTTTCCTGCGCGTTAAATTCCATAGAAATCATGAGATTGGAATTTATTTTAGGATGATTGTAAGGAAACAGAAACAAATTTTCTTTCTTATAAATTGCCTTGTTTTCCGAATTCAATAAAAAACCATCCTCAAATAATTGCTTTTTATAAAAAACATTTTCTTGAAAATCATGGGAGTAAAAGTTAATGGAACCGTCACTGTCTTGATCTAAAAATCCGCCGTCGAATGAATTTTCATCGGCATTGGATTCCATAGAGAATAAATTAAAAGTCGCTGCTGTCAAAGAATTTTGTATGAAACTTCTTCGTAACATAAAGACCTCCCCGGCAATTTTCATGAAATTTTTTTATTATTTATTGTTACTTTGTCCAATATTAATAAAAAATTCAAGGGGGGCTTTTGTCTGTCAAAAAAATATATTGTATGAGACCTCTTTCCTAACCCAATTTTCTCCGTTGTCACTGGAACTCGGTTTCCTCGTGTACCAGTGCACGATTCTGGGCCTAGGCGCCTTCTGCTAAATCATCTTTTTGATTCACAATTTTTTTGATGACTTCAGCATATTGCTTGTCAAAAACCATGCACCAAGAGTGCGAATAAGGCTCGTCATCAATTTTTTTAGAGGCAAGTTTTTCTACGGCTTCCAAAATTCTGTCATCTTCAATACGAAAACGATGAATAGCCCGAGCCATACAATTGGTAACCTTAAAATCCTCTGCAAAAAAATCGAGGGCATCCAGTTTCCAAAGTTGTTTAAATATTTTTTCCGCAAGGACGTCCGATCGTTCCGGAACATCACCCAAAATAAAACTTTTTGACTTTGCAAGTCTTATTTTCACTTCTTCCACAAGAGCTTCAAAGGTTTTTCCAGAAGATTTCGCAATTTGGCTTTGACTTTGCACCAATCTTTCCGCTTCCCGCGAAAGTTTGTCTTCTGTTCGAGAGTCCTCATCTAAAACATCGTTAATCACGTCTAAGGTTTTTTCTTCAATACGATCATCTATATTTTTATCAAAATCAACATATCCAGATATTCTTAAAACCTGAAAAACTCTATCAGAAAGTCGTTCAATTTGCTCAGAGGAAAGTTTCATAATAAACTCACTTTTATGGTTGTATTATCAGTCAAGGATAGCAACAAAAGATCTGTTCTTAAAGAATGGACCTGGCACGCACTCTAACCTAAAAGCAGACTTTCTTGCAATCAACTTTTTTATTTTAGATGATGATAATTATCGATAGCATTTAAACTTTGAATTTCTTTTAAATTGCACCGGGTCGTATTCGCTAGATTTGGGTTTAAATGAGGCTTGATATCTGTCGCAAGCTTAAAAAGCGAAAGTCCTTTTTCACAAGAACCCTGACCAATATAGGCTTCCCCTAATATGTTTAATAAATTCGATCTTTCCTTTTCATTCTGAGAAAAATCTTCACCAAAAACCTTAAAATGAGTTTTTTCAAAATTTGTGAATGTTAAAATGGTTTCTGCATACATTTTTTTCTGGTTGTATATTTTTCCTAAAATCGTCATGGCTTGCAAATCATTTTTATCTTCTTCGTAAACCGATAAAATCATCTTTTCGGACAAGGATATTTCACCGCGCTGATAATACAGAAACGCTAAGGACTTTTTAGGCCTCAAATCATCACTCGAAATTGCTATTGCTTTTTTATAACATTCAATCGCTTCCGACTGAAAATCTAGGGCCCGAAAGGCCTCTCCGTAGTAATAAAAAAATTCCTCGTCATCAAAATACTGATTTTTGACCTGACTAAAAAACTCTAACGATTTTTTATATTCATGAATTTTTACATTGACGATTGCCATATTACGCAAAAGTATTTCGTAATTTGGATTGATATCATAGGCTTTTTGATACTCATCAAGAGCTTGATAAAAATAACCATTTTTCGCCTGTTCATTTCCGTTAATAATAAAATGACTTAAAGTTGAACTCTCATCGACCTGAGAAACGCAAGCATTAATAAAAAATAAAGTAACAAATAAAAACAAGTAAAGTTTCACGTTTACCCTCGATATTTAGATTTTTAGGTTTCTATCTAAATAGGATACGTTACTTTTCTCCAAAACTGAACAACCGTTTTTCCATACTTTCGCTCTTGTTCAAGTTCCCAGTTTTCATGGGTGTTCACATAAATATGTTTTTTTTCTGCGCTTTTTTCTATAAGCAATACTGTTGACACTTCACAAAGAGCATCAATTTCAGACAAACAATTTGCATACCATTCGGATTCATAAGGCGGGTCTGCAAAAATAATGAGATCTTTATGTTTCCTTATTGTTTCTTTAAATTTTTCTAAAAACGACGAAACACTCATAGAATAAATATTGTAATCATTTTGAGCGGCATTTATTTTTTTTAAATTTTTTTCAAGACACTGAATTGATTTTTTATTATTTTCAACAAAAAAAACTTTTTTTGCGCCACGACTTAAGGCTTCAATTCCTATGGCGCCACTTCCGGCAAATAAATCAATAAAAAAAATATCTGTTAAATCATGGCCAAGAATATTAAAAATATTTTCCTTCACCCTATCTGAAGTTGGGCGCGTTGAATTCCCCTCTGATGTTACAAGCGGAATTCCTTTGTATTTTCCTGCAATAACTCTCATAGAATAAACTCTTTTTTAATTTAAAAATTCCTGAATCATAAATTTCCATCGGGTGAAAAATGGTTCTGTTTCTAAGGTCACATCATCA
Organism: Silvanigrellaceae bacterium; assembly: GCA_947475135.1. The sequence goes on along the minus strand of CANJMU010000074.1, from coordinate 1,593 downwards.
ATTTGACAAACAGGAACAAGACCACGGACGGACGATACCAAACAACATTGTATTTGAGAATTTAATTTATTTTTTGGTAAAGATTTCCACTGAAATAAAACATTATTTTTTTCTAGGGTTTCCTTTAATTGTAATAATGTTGTCCCAGATAAACAATTTTCCTCGGAAGGGCAAGAATACCATATATTATTTTGAATCCACACAAAATTAGACGTCGAAGATTCTGTAAAATTTTCATTTAAATTGTAATAAAGAGTTTCATCAAAACCATCTTTTTTGGCTTGATTTAATGTTAAATAATTAAATAAATAGTTCGAAGACTTTACTGTTACAAAAGATTTTGAACGCTCATCTAAAAATGTTTTCAGCTTAAAACCATGTTGTCGTTTTTCATTTGAAAATGGAAGAATATTTCGACAAATAAGATAAATCTGAGGCTCTAAATTCTCTATTTCTTCATACAAATTAAGAGAGATTCCGCCGGTAACAATAAGACGAAGACTTATTTTAGATTCTGTGTCCTTGTAAATTTCAACGTGTTTATTTATTGTTTCCTTAATATATTCTTCAATTTCATTTCTAGAAAATAACGGAATATTTATTTTTTGAGCGCCATTCAAAAGTCTTTGATAATGCAAATCCCAATTCACAACTTTAAAATTTTTGACAAGCATCGTTTCGAACAAAGAATGCCCAAACAAAAAGCCCCTATCAAATAAAGAAATTTTTGCTTCGCGAAGAGGTACAATTTTACCTTGTAAGTTAACTGTCACAGGATCATTGAAAGTCATTCTATTCCCCAAGAAAAGTTGTTAAATAATAAGGTATCTCCTACCAAAGGATTCTTATTTTAAATGAAAGGTAAAAGAATGAAGCGAATTTTAAAAGTATTTCTTTTTCTCTGTTTCTTTATTTTTACTTTCGCAGATTTGCAAGCTGCGCCTTTTTTTTATGAATACCGTTCCCCATGGTTTTTAGGGCAAGGTGGAGCAGGATTAGCAAATCCGCATGGCGTTGAGTCTTTGTATGATAACCCATCTGTTTTATCCCTAAGCCCAAAAATGCTGAATGAAATTTCACTTCTTAACGTAACAGCCACAGCTTCTTCGTATCCACCAAGTTTTTCAGAATCCAGCGACACAGTGACTTCTCTCCAAAAACTGACAGAAAATCCATCTTATTATTCTGCAAGCAATTCTTCTGGCGCCGCATTTAAATGGTTTGCATTTGGTTTCTTGACTTCCAATGATGTTGCCTTATACAGAACCGAAAAGGACACCGCTAACGAAACTTATCATGTGAATGCAATGAGCTACAACAGCTTTAACCTAGGCCTTTCATTACCACCTATTAAAAATCGTTTATTAATTGGAATTACAGGTAAAGTCATCGATAAAACACAAGTTAAAATAGACGATACCGCAATAAATTTAGCAACAAATTACGCAGCAAAAGAAAGTTCCGCATTCATCGATGACAATGAAAAAAAAGGAGTTGCCATTGGCGCAGATGTTGCTGCCACTTTTATCCTTTATAAGCCCAATTCGACTCATATTTCCTTAGTGCTTAAAAATATAAATACACCTTACAACT
>CANJMU010000073.1 GCA_947475135.1 Silvanigrellaceae bacterium | reverse complement strand
ATAGCGAGCAATTGAAAGAAGGGCAAAAATATCATCAACTCACTCGTTGTGTTTGTATTAATGTTCTTGCATTTAATTTATTTCCTGACCAGAAATATCATCATGTTGTCGGCGGGTTAGAAATTGATACACACGAATGGATCATTCCAGAATTTGAAATTCATTTTATTGAACTCAAAAAACTTCCTGGAAAAGTTTATACACAAATGACTCATTTAGAAAAATGGATCACATTTTTACAAACGCCGGAAGAGTATGTTCTTGAAAAATTATCTTTGAATGAGCCAATTATTTCAAAAGCGAAAGATACACTTTATTACGTTAGTCAAGATAGAGTAGACCGACAAATTTATAATGCGCGGTTAAAATTTCAGTTAGACTATAACTCAAAGGTTTATGATTCTTTAGAAGAAGGAATTATTAAAGGCAAAGCAGAGGGCCTTGCGAAGGGCCTTGCGAAGGGCAACGCAGAGGGCCTTGTAAAGGGCAAAGCGGAGGGCCTTGCAAAGGGTAAAGCGGAGGGCCTTGCAAAGGGTAAAGCAGAGGGTATCCAAGAAGGTAAAATAGCTGTGGCAAAAAATTTGAAATCGAAGGGAGTCTCTTTAGAAGTGATTTCTGAATCAACTGGACTGTCCATCAAAGAAATTAAAAAAATATAATTTTTAACAAACTCAATTTTTTAATTAAATCTTTAAGGAAACAAAAAATGGAATTGAATCCCATCGATTTTTATAATTTAGAAAATAATTTAAGTGGCGAGCATAAAATGATTCAAAATTCCGCCATTGAATTTGTGCAGAAAAGATGTCAGCCGCTGATTGAAGAATGTTTCGAAAAAGCTGTGTTTCCTAGGGAACTTATTCAAGAAATGGGTGCTATGGGTTTTCTTGGATGCTCATTAAATGGATATGGATGTGCAGGCCTTGACGCATTATCTTATGGCTTAATTATGAAAGAGTTAGAACGCTGTGATAGCGCTATTCGAAGTTTTGCAAGTGTTCAAACAAGTTTGGCGATGTATGCGATTTATCAATTTGGATCGGAAGATCAAAAAAATTATTACTTACCAAAAATGTCCAAAGGAGCTTTTGTAGGGTGTTTCGGTTTGACAGAGCCAGATTTTGGTTCCAATCCTTCAGGAATGAAAACTTCTGCAAAAAAACAAGGGAATACTTACATACTTAACGGATCAAAAACATGGATTACAAATGCAAGTATTGCAGATGTGGCCATTGTTTGGGCAAAAACAGAAGATGGAAAAATTCGTGGATTTTTAGTGGATAAGGGAACAGAGGGATTGGAAACTCCTGAAATTCATCATAAATTAAGTTTAAGAGCGAGTATTACGGGTTCTTTATTTTTTAAAGATTGTGTTGTCCCAGAAGATAAACTTTTACCATTATCCGAGGGTCTGAAAAGTCCTTTGATGTGTTTGAATCAGGCACGATTTGGAATTGCTTTTGGTGCTCTTGGCGCCGCGGAAGATTGTTTTATGGAAGCCTTGAATTATTCCAAAGAAAGAATTGTATTCGATAAACCATTGGCATCCTTCCAATTAGTTCAAAGAAAATTAGCGATTATGACGTCAGAAATTACCAAAGGAAATTTATTAATGCATCAACTTGCAAAATTAAAAGATGCAAAAAAAATTCACCCCTCACAAATTAGTTTAGCAAAACAGAATAATGTTCAAATAGCTTTAGATACAGCACGTACTTGTCGGGATATTTTAGGGGCCAATGGAATTAGCGGAGAATACCGCAGCATGCGGCATATGTGTAATTTAGAATCCGTGTCGACCTACGAAGGAACAAACGATGTTCATTTGTTGATTATTGGAAATGAAGTGACGGGGATAAGTGCATTTAATCACTAGGGTTTATAAAGTTCACATAGGGATTTTAAAATGAATTGGACAGATACTCATTGTCACCTTGCGGACGAAAAAATAATTCAAAACTTTGAAGATAACGTAACAAGATCTTTTGCAGCTGGTGTGACAAAAATAATTAATGTTGCCTATAATTTAAAAACGACGGATCTTGTTTTAGAGCAATGTCAAAAGTATCCCACTCAACTGTTTCCAACCCTTGGAATTCAACCGCATGATGCCTTTGAATATCATGTCGATCTCGATGCTTTATTAAAAAATAAGATGGAAAAAAATCCACAAATTATTGCAATTGGTGAAATTGGATTAGATCATTATTACACTACTTCCTCAATGGAAAAGCAAATAGAATGCTTTGAGTATTTTTTGAATTTGGCTCTTCAATTTAAAAAACCTGTTATTGTTCATGTCAGGAATACTCACAAAGAAGTCTTAGTGCGACTTCAAAATTATGCGAAAAAAGGTGGTACGGGCGTCATCCATTGTTTTTCAGGAACAAAAGAAGAAGCCATCGATTTTATGGATTTGAATTTTTATATTTCTTATTCTGGGATTGTAACATTTAAAAATGCGGCTGTTGTTCAAGAATCGGCAAAAATAACACCATCTAATTTGTTATTGATTGAAACAGATAGTCCTTATTTGGCTCCAATGCCTATGCGCGGCAAGGTGAATGAACCCTCTTATTTAATTCATACGGCGAATTTTGTGGCTCAATTAAAAAATATTCCAAAAGAAGATCTTTGCGTCATTTTAGAAAATAATTTTAGAAAATTATTTTTATGAATCCATCATTCCTTTGGCGAAAACCACGTGAATGTCATTTGTGATGGTGTCAATTTCAATTTGATTTGAATGGACATATTCTTGGCCTTTCCAGGCTTTTGCTCGTCCTTTTAAGGTAATGGTATGAGTTTTTTCTTCATAGATAGCTTCATCACTTTCTGTTTTTAAATCTGGTAAATTCAGTCCAGTTGTTTTTGTCATATGCACATTTCCGAAGGCTTCAGCTTTTGTTAAGTTAGAGTTGCCGAGTGGCTGCGCATCATCTTTTTTTAAAGTGTTATTTTTATTTTCAGAGTTGTTGTTAAAATAAAGGATAGATTTATCCGATTTTATTTTGACATCTCCCTTTGTAAAAAGAACATTTTTTCTTAAAATAATTTGGTTTTTATTTTTTAAGACAGTGGCTTCATCGGCTTCAAAAAAAATTTCTTCTTTATTTTTTTGTGAAGGAAGTTGTGTTTTTTTAGCTGAGCTGAAACGGGAGTGTGATTGTGGTGCTGCTAAAGATTTTGATGATGATGGTGGATTCGAATTTTTATTTTTTTCGTTTTGGTTTTTATTTGGTTTTGAATTTTTATTAAGGTGTTTTTTTTGAACAGAGGCGCTTTCTGGTATAGATAAATCAAAGTCAGCGTAGGATGATTTAAATAAAAACAAAGCTAAAAGAATGATTATTTTTTTAAGGAAGTGGGACATAAAAACCTTTCACCTTTTCATTCGTTGTAAATTCTTCAGTGTCAACCTGATATTTAAAATCGTGACCCTGAACTTTTCCAAAATTTCCAAAAAATTCAAAATTGTTTTTTGAATAGACAAGATGTTTTGGAATATCATAATATAAATGGTTTGATTTTCCGTGAATCGTGGCATTTGAAAAAAAGACATCATTTGGAAAATAAAAAAGTTCCAGTTGATTCAAATTTTGAAATGCTGCAAAAGCATCGTTACTTTGATTTGTATTTTTTGGTTTTCCAATAGCAAGTTCACTTTGAAGTGTAAAGATTGGAATTAAATTTTCATTGTATTCTTTGTATTCAACATGGCCCACAATTTCATAGGAATTATCGGAATAAAAAATAAATTTATCTCCAGATAATGTTTTGTGAATCATATTTTTTTCGTAAACTTGTGTGTAAAAATTAAAAATAATTGCAATTTCTGTTTTTATTTTTCCTCTTCGTCTTAAAAAATCTAACTCATTCGACATTTTTTGCAGGCTATAATTTTGATATATATAAGCTAAAAATATAAATATAAAAAAAATAAATGAATAAATACGAAGGACCATTTTTCACCATTCTAGAACAGATAAAAATTTTTCTATCAAAAATTCCCCGCGAGTACTTGCAAAACTCTCTGGGTGAAATTGTATCCCAAATTGTTTTTTTTGAATATGTTCTACCATCATAATTTGAGTTGAAGTCTTGCTAAGAACACGAAAATATTGATTTTTATTTTTTTGTAAGGAAACACAGCCCAAGGAATTAAAAAGGACGTATTTTCCATTGCAGTCATTTAAATTTTTAAGGTAACAAGAAGGCAGGAATTCTAAAAAAATTTGTTCACCATGTTTTGGTTTTTCCTGTAATTTTTCAATAGACATTCCATTGATATGGAGCAGAATTTGATGTCCTAAACAAATTCCTAAAAATGGAATATTGTCATTGAGTTTCATTAAAAATTCACAGCTGTCAGGATAATCTTTGGGATGATATGGTCCCGGGGAAAATATCACGCCTTTTAAGTTTTTGAGCAACGGTGTCATTTGAGATAAATGAGAACTAGATATGACTTGGATCTTTTGATGTCTTTTTTCTTTAAGTAAACAGAAATGGATTTGAGAGATTAGATTTTGACTAAAGGAATCTTCGTGATCCACAAAAAGTAATGTCATGAAGTGAACCAACCTTTTAAAAATGAGATTATTTTTTGTTTCATTTCTTCTTTTTCTTGGACGGGATCGGAAAGAGAGGTAATGCCGGCGCCAACTCCAAAATAGACACGATCATTTGAAGAAAAAATGCTGCGGATCAAAACAAAAGACGAGACTTTATTTTCATTGCAGAAGGCAATGCATCCGCAATAATAACCACGAAATTTTTCTTCAGTTTGTGCAATAATTTTAAGGACGGATTTTTTAGGAGGGCCCGATACGGATGCAATAGGAAATAAATATTTGAAAAATTGTAAGTTATTTTCATATTTTTTAAGCAGATTTCCAATAATAAAAGACTGCATCTGATACAAACCAGAATTTTGAAAAATAGAAAAAGGTTGGTAAACGTGAACAGATCCATAATTGCAGACGCTGTTCAAATCATTTCGCACAAGATCGACAATCATGGTTTGTTCATAAATTTCTTTGTTGCCGTTCAATTCACTAAAATCATTATTCCAAGATGTTCCTTTAATGGGTTCCATACAAATTTGGTTCT
>CANJMU010000072.1 GCA_947475135.1 Silvanigrellaceae bacterium | reverse complement strand
TTTTAACAACCTCTCCATCAATTTTTTGAATCGTCAGTTTATTTTTTATATCTAAAGAAACAACATAAATTTCATTGGAATAAATATTCTTGAATAGCATAGAAAAAATAAAAATATTTTCATCGTGATTTAAAAAAGAAAAAAAACGAACATTTTCTTTTAAATTTAAAAAAATATTTTCAGAATGAATCGTAAAAATATGGTGTATTTCATTATTTAAAATATCACGTTTGGCAATATAATAAAAAACATCTTCCTCTTTTTCTTCAAAAAATAAGATAAAGTTAGAGTTTTCAAGATAACTCTCATTTGGAAAATGCAAATAAAAATTGGAATCATAAAAAAATTTATTTTCACCTTTTGAATTTTTAATAAATCCATAAGCCACAAGCTGTTTCGTTTCAACAACGGATGTTTTTATATTTTTTTGAAGCAACAATATATTTCCATTGTCGTCCCTAAAAAAATATTCAAATTGAGGACCATCCACTGTTTTTGCGGACAGAAAATTTTCTTGAGAAATTCCAGAAAATATCAAAGAATACTTCATTTTTTCAATAAAATTTCTACGCTTCATTTTCTTCCTCATTTTTTGAGTAAAATCTAACCTTACAACTTTCTTTCTTCATCGTATTTTTACGGCCCTATAAAACTAAAATGAGAAAATTTTTGACTCCCGTCAACATGTTATTTTAGTGTCAAATCCTAAATTTAAGTAACGTCAACGTTTTTTACGGAGGATGTCTTTTGAAAACTCATTATTTTAGCCCTGGCCCTTCCCGATTGCCAAAACCTGTTCGGGAACAAATTCACAACGAATTACTGGATACATTTGGAATTGACGTCAGCATTTTAGAAATTTCGCATCGCTCTCAATATTATGAATTATTAAATAACGAAACAATTGAATTGGCTCGTCGTGTTTTTCAAGTTCCGAAAACGCATGAAATATTATTTGATGTTGTTGGTGCCCAACAGCATTTTTCGCTACTCATTCAGCATTTATCAAAACCAGGGGAAAAAATATCTTACACAGAGACAGGATTTTGGGCCCATCTTGCCTGCGAAGAAGCCTTTGCTTCCTCCCGAAAAACACAAATTGTGTACAACGGCGGCCCCGAATATCACACCATTGACGATCCTAAAAAATGGAATGTTGATAAGGACTCAAAATTTTTGCACCTGACTGTCAACAACACAATTTATGGAACCGAGTTTTCTCAAATTCCAAGTCACTTTGATGTTCCCTTAGTTTTAGACATGACCAGTTCCCTTGGTGCACGAACAGATATTCCATGGGATAAAACGGCTCTGGTTTATGCAAGCGCACAGAAAAATTTTGGAATTGCTGGCGTAAGCATCATTATTATAAAAAAAGATCTCTTAGAACAAAGCCGCGAAAACACCAAATGTGAACACCTGGGCCGCGCGCTTTGTTATCATGCGATTTATGACGCTCACAGCATATTAAATACGCCACCTGTGTTTCCCATTTATTGCATGAATCGGACTTTAAAGTGGATAGAAAACGAGGGTGGAATTTCAGAAATGGAGAAACTATCCCATCAGAAATCTCATCTTATTTACTCTCAAATCGATAAAGGCTTTTACCTTGGGCATGCAGATCCTACTGTCCGATCACGACATAATTTTGTCTTTAAACTAGAAAATAAAAAATTAAATGAAGACTTTATTTCACATGCAGAAAAAGAAAATATCTTAGAAATCCGTGGTCACAAAATTCTTGGCGGAGTTCGTATTTCGGCCTATAACGGGGTGAGCGTTGCCTCTGTGCAAGTCCTCGCAGATTTCATGGATCACTTCAGAAATACTCATTGATTTTATTTTTAGGATGATATAAAAGTCATCCTGTTTTCGTTATTCCTTAGTTTAAAGGATTCCACTCATGGCAAAGTCAAAAGCTAAAATCAAAGCTAAAACAAAGCACCAAAAAGCGTCGGCAAACAAAAAAATTAAGACCAAAAAAGCTGCCGCTAAACGCTATAAAATCACAGGAACTGGAAAAGTGAAAGTTGCCCACTGTGGTAAATGCCACAATTCTGGGCCCAAAAATCGTTCCCGTAAAAATCGTCTGAAAAAATTAAAAGTCATGCGCGCAGAAAGCAACAGACTTGTTTCTCGCTGTTTGCCAAATGGTCTCGCTTAATTTTTTTATTTTAAAAACAGTCCGAACGATAATAAGTGTGTTTTTTTTAAATCACCGTCGTTCGACGATAAAAGGAGTAATATATGGCTCGTGTTAAGCGCGGTTTTAAACTTCGCCGTCGGCATAAAAAAGTTTTAAAACTTGCTAAAGGTTACAGAGGCGCTCGCAGTAAACTCTACAGAACCGCGGTTCAAATTGTTCGCCGCGCTCTTTGTTATGCATTTCGTGACCGTAAGGTCAGAAAACGCGATTTCCGCGCTCTTTGGATTCAACGAATCAATGCTGCTTCCCGTTCTTTTGGTGTGCCTTACAGCCGCTTTATGAGTGGATTAAAGAAGGCAAATATTCTTCTCGACAGAAAACAACTTGCAGATTTAGCAGTCAATGACTCCGCTGTTTTTGAAGCTCTTGTTGAAAAAGCAACTCAGGCCCTGGGATTAAATAAAGCTACAAAGTAACACTTATTGAATTCTTACGCGTTGAAAGTTCGGAGCGTAGCGCAGCCTGGCTAGCGCACTTGCTTGGGGTGCAAGAGGTCGCAGGTTCAAGTCCTGTCGCTCCGACCACTTTCCTAGAAGCCTCTTGGAATTCACTTTTTTTTAGGAATTGTTTTCAATGAATAATAAAGATCTTATGCTTTTTGAATCGAAATTTCTACGTGCTAAACCACTTCCTTCTTTCAGAGCTGGCGACACCGTCAGTGTTTGGTATAAAATCCAAGAAGGTATGGAAAAAGATGGAACAAAAAAATTCCGTCTTCAACCATTTGAAGGTGTTGTCATTCGTTTTCATAAAGGTAGCACAAACTCTACATTTTTAGTCAGAAAATCTTCTGCTGGTGGTATTGGGGTCGAGCGTAATTTTTACACTCACTCTCCCTTAATTGACAGAGTTGAAGTGAAGCTCAGGGGCCGTGTTCGCCGTGCTCGTATTTACTACATCCGCAAACTTCGTGGTAAAGCTGCTCGTATTGCAAGCCGTTATGCCGGAGAAGAATCACCGACTGTTGCGAAAACAGCTCCTTCCCAAGCAGCTGCACAATAGATCTCTTTCTTTCCTAATCTCCTGTTTAAAAAAGACAGGAGATCACCTCAACTGCCCACAAATCCCCGCGAATTTTTTCTTTTTCATCTACAATTAAATTTTCATTTATAATAATTAGTTTATTTTCTTTGATAGCTCGTTTTATTTTTAAATTTTCTTGAATATTTTCAGAGAATTTATGATTTAAAAATAACTCATCTATAAGTTTTAAAGGCAGGCCATCTTTCATCCGAAGTCTTGTGAAAATCAGTTCTTCTGCTGTTTGCATTTTTGTACGCAGTTGTTCTTCGCATTCAATGGAAAAATGGTGTCGAATATCTTCGTTTTTTTCATATTTTAAAATATCATTACCCGGAGAATAACTTTCTGTTTTTTTTCCTATTTGGTAGCGAATTCCAAAATCCACAGGGTCTGATAAAGTAACAGAAAAATTTTCATTATGATTTAAAATTGGAACACCATTTTGTTTTAAATTCTTAAATTTCGAATAAGGTAACAATCCGCTGGCCCCTGTTCCAATTCCTAAATAGGGCAAACCACTCCAATAAATCGTATTATGCCTTGGGGGAGAAGAAGAAAAATTACTACTTTCCCACTGCACCCAATTTAATTTTTGACAAGCTTTTAAAATTTCTAAATACTCTTCACAAGCGACATCATCATTTGCGACTTGTAAATTATCAATTCCAAATTGAGTTCTTTTTTCTATTGTCAGCGCATAACAAGAAACCCCTGTTGCGCCTTGTTTTTTAAATTCATAAATTTCATCGACGATTTTTGTTTTACGAATACTTGGATGAAGACCATAAATAAGATCGACCTGAATATTTTCTATTCCAGCGTTTTGTGCAGAAAATATGTTACTTTGAATTTGTTGAGGCGTGTGTTTTCGACCTAATAATTTCAATGTATTTTCACATAAACTTTGAGCACCCAATGTGATTCTATTGATTCCAATTTTTTTATAATCAGAAAATCGTCGTTCTAAATTTGAAAAAGGATTAGTTTCTAAAGTGCATTCTTCAATAAGGTATTGTTTACTTAATTTATGAAGCAGGGGTTCAAAAAATCGTGCTTCAAATAACCCAGGGGTACCGCCGCCAAAATAAACTGTGATCCATTGCCCTTTTGGATAATTCAAAATATCTAAAAAATAATCCAATTGAATTTCTAATTGCTCAAAATAATTTTTTGCATCTTTAAAACTAAATTGACTGGTTTTTATAAAATCACAATAAGGACAGATATGGGGACAAAAAGGAATGTGAAAATAAATTCCCAAACGAGATTTCAAATAAGAGGGAATATATTTTTCAGCAAAAGAAAACATTCTAGATTTTACGAAACGCTAATGTACAATTTGTGCCACCAAATCCGAACGAATTTGATAATGCGGCACGAACAGAGCGTTCTACAAATTTGTGGGCAGTGTAATTTAAATCGCAGCCTGCACTAGGATTATCGAGGTTAATTGTTGGTGGGATTTTTCCTGTTGTTAAAGCCATCACGGTATAAATAGCTTCAATTCCACCCGCAGCACCTAACAAATGGCCGGTCATGCTCTTTGTTGAACTTACATTAAGCTTGTAAGCATGCTCACCAAAAACCGTTTTGATTGCTTCCGTTTCCATGCTGTCATTCAATTCCGTCGAAGTCCCATGGGCATTGATATAATCAACCTCTTGGGGCTGAATTCCGCTGGTTTTTAAGGCCTGGGCCATCGATCGAGCCCCACCTTCGCCACCGGGCGCAGGGGACGTAAAATGATAAGCATCACCGGAAGCGCCAAACCCAGTTAACTCACAAAAAATTGTGGCACCACGAGCCTTCGCTTGATCATATTCTTATAAAATTAAAATACCAGAACCCTCACCCATCACAAATCCACAGCGATCTTTATCAAACGGCCGGGAC
>CANJMU010000071.1 GCA_947475135.1 Silvanigrellaceae bacterium | reverse complement strand
ATCTGTGTTTTTTGTTCTTCCTGATTTTTGGACAAAGATTCTTCGTGCTTATGACGCTCCTCTGCATGAGGATTTTTCTTATTTTTGAGTTTGTGATAATGAAGACTGGTAAACACTAAGATAACAAGCAAGGCAAGTATAATGGACGCTGCAGTCAAGAATTCATCGGACGTCAGATGTTGATGCATAAGCTTTTTACCCTTTTATCCAACCGTGTTTATCGGCAATCGCTTTTGATAAACCAATAATCCTTGAATTTTGATCGTTAAAAGCTTGTGAAGCGTAACTCAAAATTAATTTTTTAGCTTGTTCATTTTGTGTTGCTTGTTCTTCAATGCATTCCAACGCAGCAATAATCAAAGGTTCATTTCGATGAGTTAAAAAACGAAGACAAGTTTCAATAATTTTTTGAGATTTTATTTCTTTGAGCGCAATTAATATTTCAATATTTTTCTCAATGGCATCATCATCAAATAAAGTATTTTCTGTAGATAAATTATTGAGAAGAAGCTCCAAGTACTCCTCTTCTTTCATAATTTTTTCAGCCACGCGACAAGCCCAAGAAATTCGGTGATTTTTTTCAATAAACTCAATAATCGCCGGCTTTGCATGCTCTGAATTTTGAACCAAGAAATTAACACAGCGCTCCTTTTCTTTGATGTCCTGAATTCCAGAGTCAATCACAATGGTAAATCGTTTTAAAATTTGTGGAATTGCAATTTTGGGATCGAGTCTTTCAAGCTCATGAAAAGCTTCCTCTCTTTGATCTTTTGTTGTGATTTTATTTTTTAAAACATCACCGGTTTTGTCATAACCTTTGCTTTTATTGAATACGGAAAAAATATTTTCAAACAAACTCATAAATTTTTATCCTGACTTTTGAAGATGAAGTAAATTCCAATTGTAAATAGCAAAACCCCAATGCCACTTGTTATTGCAAATGCCGCATATGTCAAACCTTCAACATTGTGGATCCGAACCATGATTAACCTTTCTTTTTAAGAACACCAAAAAAAGGAATGGATATTTTCGAATAATCGGGGTCATTTGTCGTGATTAAAAATGTACCAGAAATATTAACGCTTTGATAATCTCCATTATCTAATTTTGGTGGAATAAAATTATCGGGATATTTCAAATTAAAATTGATTTTAAAATTTTCATTGGACGAATTTGATTTTGCATTCTTAATATCTATTTTAAAAAAATTATTAGAATTAAAATCTTTGGAACTTTCTGTATTTTTAAGAAGGACATTCACATTCAAAATTTTAAAATCTGGGCGCGAAGAGTTTAACATAAATTCTTTTGTTTTATTTTGATGATCTTCAACAACACCAAATTCAATATATTTTACATTCATTTTAACATAACCTAATGCTACACCAACAACAGGAACTTCAAATGACTTATTAAATGATGAGTTGTTCCACAAAACAACGGTTCCGTTAATAGGACCAACAGGGATATTCTGGCTTTCATCTATTTTTAAGGTAACAAGATATGTATTATTACCTGTTTTTTTATAATCGACATCAATGTAGGGCAGCGTTGACTCAGCAACAATAATTTTCGGAAGATCTGAATTTTCTAAAATTTCACTTTTCATTGATTTTGCTGTTTCTGATTTACCAATAATTTCCGACCAATTTTTTTGATCTTCCGTATTCCCAGACGCCGATCGCACATCCACATTAAATTGGTAATTTTTTTTTATTCCCTTCTCGATTTTTCCTAAATAAATAAGCGCAGGGTTTGCTGAAATCTCTTCTTCTATTTTTGATAATAATGTCAAAGATATTGTTGGAGTTTTATCATCGAAGTTAGAATCTATTGTAATTGTTCTTTTGACGTCACCACGAAATTGTTTGGTTTCAAAATCGACCTGAATGAATCCTTTTTCTCCGGATTTAAAAATATTTTTCTTTTTAAATCCACCTTCATTCGTGATTTTTATATTAAGACATCCGCATGAAGCATGAATAGATCCAAATATTAATTTTCCTTCTCCGCGGTTTTGAAACTCGAAGGAATGAAATAATTTTTGTCCACGATAAACAGTTCCAAAATTATAAATGTTATGCGCAAGATAAAGTAACGGTGTTTCACCATTAAGTTCTTCTTCGGCAACAGGTTCTATTTGAGCTTTATTTTTATGAACATTGAAATTTGGCGTGGATGTTTTGGCTAAAAGGTCTTGCGAAAAAATAGAAAAAATAATAAAAAACCATAGAGGAATTTGAGAAATTTTTTTGTATAACATTCGCACGCATTGTTTACTTAAAACTTTTTTTATCATTATTTTTGATAACCTTTTCTAATTATGACAAAATTACAGTTTCTAAAAAAAAGAGGTGACCACTGAAAAATAGAATTTTACTTGTTCTACCCTGTCTATCAGCGATTCTACTTTGTCTTGGATTTTCAGGCAATTCTTTTCCGTTTTTAGGTTTTGGTGGTTTTGTCCCATTCTGCCTTATTCCTTATTTTATCTCGCTCAAAAAAATACCAAAAAATACCAAAAAATACCAAAAAATTTTTTTAGACTATTTTTTAAAAACTTGGATTTTTGGATTCTTTGTTCAACTCATAGGTTTTTACTGGATTACAAAACCTATGATGTATTTTACCGAATTAAGCCTTTTAAACACTTATACTTTATTTATTCTTATCGAAATATTGAGCGCAACTTATTTTGTCATCTTATTTTTACCAATTTATATTATTTTTTATAAAGAAAAACAGCGCAATTTATTTTATTTAATTTGTGCCTGCTTTTCTATTGCAATGCTTGAAAATATATTGCCTCGTTTTTTTCACTGGACACTGCCTAATTTGATGCAAAATTTTACTTATTTTAATCAAATTTCCAGTATCGCAGGGTCTAGCACAGGTACATTTTTTATTCTTTTTTTCAATTTTTCATTTTTTGTATTAGCGCAAATTTTAATGGAAAATCATACTTATAAAAAGATACTTCCTCGAATCAAAGAAAATAAAAAATTCATTATTGTTAATTTAATTTTTATTTGTTTTATTTTTTCCTATGGAATTTATAGAATAAAAACTCATGAAAAATATATTTATGATAATGTGAATATTGGGTTTATTCAACCTAATTTTACGTTTGAGGATGACGCTTATCGCAAAATACCAGCTCTTCAGCCACAAAAAAAAAGCCTGCAATTGATGCTTCAGATGTCTGAAAAATTAATTTTAACTTCACAAAAAAAAATAGACCTTCTTGTTTGGCCAGAAAGCACTGCTCCTCAATACACTCTTTATGATGATCATGTTCAAAAACAAATTCAGGATTTTATTAAGAAATATAAAATCCCCATTTTAATCAATGCAATTCAGGTCGATTTTTCCAGAGATAAGGAAACAACATCGGATACACCAATCTGGTCGTCTTCTTTCATTTATACAGAAGACGGTTTGTCCAGCGAAATTTTTCAAAAATGGCTTCCCATGCCATTCGGGGAACACATTCCATTTGAAGAAGATATACCGTGGATTGGTCATATTTACCGAAAATTATTTCCAAATGCGAGTTTATTAAAAATTGGAAATAATTTTCGTTCATTAAGGTTTGGTGAACGCTTTAATGTGGCGCCTTTAATTTGTTTTGATTCTATTTTACAGAAGTTACCTTATCTTCAAGCAAAATATGGAAATGCGCAATTCTTTATCAATCAATCCAATTTTGTTTGGATGGCAAACAGCAACGCTGGGCATGAATTTTCACTGTTAAATCAAGCTCGCGCTATAGAAAATGCCCGATCTGTTTTTATGATTTCCAATTCTGGGCCTACTTTCGCTTTTGATCCTATAGGAAGGCCTATTTTTCAATCTTCAGAAACTTTAACTCAAGGATCTGGTGTTGTTACCTTACCAATTTCCGATGAAGGGACAATTTTTTCTTATTTTGGAGCAACCCCTTTAACTGTGGTTGGAGCAGCCGCATTGTTGTTTCTGATTTTAGAAAGAAAGAAAAAGGAAGAATGAATATTTGATGACAAAAAAGGAACTCACTCATTCAATAGAACATAGTGACTCCCAAGAATCAGAAAGATCGAAATGCACCCTCGACTCATCAATTTAACCTCTGAAGCCGCAATTACCCACGTTCACAAAATACAGACAGATCTCCCAAGAAGAACAGAAAGTTATATGTCGCGTGTCAGAGGAGGCCTTCGGTGCCAGGTCAATTATTGTCAGCAGCCCAAACCATATAGCCCAGGGACACCAGATGAATAATATTCAATACATTTTTCAAAAGAATGCTCCAACGACCTTAATTTTTTTACACGGATGGTGCTGCTCACCTTATGATTATCTATTTCAAATAGCGTATTTCAAAAAAGAATATTCAATTTTACTTCCTAATTATTCACAAACAGTTTTAGATTTCAAACTGAACAGCGAACAATTATTTTTATGGTGCGTTTCAGAACTGAAAACCTGCATTGAATCTTATCAACTCAAGAATTTTATTTTAATTGGTCATAGCATGGGCGGAATTATGGCATTAGCCTTATCGGAATATTTTAAAACTCAGTCGTTAGGATGCGTTATCATTGATACCGCAATGCCATTATCTCAAGAAAGGCGACAAAGTTATAATGCCCTTATCACAGAGTTAAACACTGACCAGGGGAAAGATGTCCTTGCGGCAGTTTTTGATAAAAAATGGGTTAACTTAGCTCATGATAATGCGAGCCTCATGATTCAAAAAAAAACAGAAATGTTATCCATGTGGAATCAATCGCGCTCTCATTTTACTCAATTGCTACTGGCTGCAACGCAGTTTGATAGCGTCTCTGCTATTAAAAATTATACTTCACCCTTAATGTATATCGCCGCAGAACCTGCAAATGGCGATATCATGGCTTTGCGTCAATTAAACCCAAAATTACAAGTTGCTCAAATTCAATCGGGACATTTTATTATGCAGAATGCACCTGAGGCATTAAATCCTAAAGTCCCAGAATTTTACATACCAGGAATATTTGGATAGGGTATTTTAAAATTATTAAATATGTTTTTTTGTTTTTTTGTTAATTCACATAAAATTTTAACACCATTATACATTGTAATTATTTTTAATTTTCTCAATTCAGAT
>CANJMU010000070.1 GCA_947475135.1 Silvanigrellaceae bacterium | reverse complement strand
ATTGCTACAGCAAATGAAAAACATTTAGACGCTTTTAAAAACAGCCCTGATTGGCCCTCATTTAAAGGCAGATTTGAACTAGTAAGAGTTGGATATCTTTTATCATCAAAGCTTGAAGAGAAAATTTACAATACAGATATTCAAATTATAGAAAAAACAAAAAAAATGGGACCACATGCATTAAATTTATTATCAAAATGGGCTGTACTAACACGACTAAGACAACCTGATTCTGATTTTTATGATGCAAATTTAAGACCACTCATTAATAAGTTAACACCTTATGATAAATTAAGTTTGTATGATGGAGATTCACTTTCAGAAAATTTCAATGAATTTGAAAAAACATTATTAAAAAAAAATATCTATGAAATTTTAAGAGAAAATCAAAATTCAATGGCTTATGAAGGCCGCTTTGGTGCTAGCCCACGCGAAATAAAAATGGTCCTCTATTTTGCATCACAAAATTCTAATTATGACATGGTTTCAGCAATATCAATTTTTGAAGAAATAGAAAAACTTTCTCGAGATAAAACGCTTTATGATTATTTACAATTTGAGCCAAGAGCCGGATATCATGATATTAAAGAATTTATTAAGTACATCAAATTTAAATATCTTGATTTATTTTATAAAGATTTTTTTAAATCATTGAATCTTTTTGATGAAAATCAATATTTAATTATATTTAAAAAATATTTAAAAAATGTAATTGCATTTATTAAAAATGAAAAAATATATAATGAAATAATTGGTAAAAGTGAAGACTCAAACAACTCACTTATGGAAGAAATAGAAACCTTATTAGATCTTTCTAGTGCCAACAAAAGAGAAGTAAGAGAAAAAATTGTTTCAAAAATGGGAGCCTGGAAAGTTGATAATCCAGATACAGAGCTAGATTTTAAAAAAATATTTGAAAATGAACTTGGAATTATAGAAAAAAAAATATACGAGTCAAAAGAAAATGAAATTAATAAAATAAAAGCAGCAATGATAATGTATGAAAGCGAGGATTATAAAAAATTATCCGCTGATCTTAAAGAAATATGCGAAAAAACATTTAATAATCTTGATATAAAATTTAATTATTCAAAAAAAACTTCCCGGAATAGCCTTGTTTTATATAATAAAATGTATTCATAAATTTAACTTTTCTATTTTTTTAATACAAAAGATAAAATATCTGCGCTATCTGAAGACAAGAAACTAAATAAATTATCATCCCCAGTTAAATAATTTACACAATTAATCCCAGTTGATATATCTTTTTGAAATGATAAACATGTTTGTGAACCATAGTCAGAGAAAGAAAAAGTTCTTTTATTACTTGGATCAAAAATTGCCTGAGAATATGTTCCTATTTCCTTTGGATCTGAATGAATAAGTTCTTTTGGAGATTCAATCCAAGAAGAATCTAATCCATAAACAGAATCGCTTTTTGTTGTCACGCGAATCCAATAAATTCCAATTTCTTGTGAAGAATCACTTTTATTTGCTGTATAAGTTCCAAATTGACTGACAGTCGTTTCGTGTGATGAAATAGAATTTGTAGATTCAGAAGGTAACAAACTAACAACATAAGGTGTTAAAGGAAAATTAAAAAAGTGATCATCAGTTACAGTGTTTTTTTTAATGACAAAAGGATCTATAATAAAATTATTCTGAATGGTTTTAAAATCATTTGTATTATCAACTGGTGGCACAATTTTAGAAATATCATTTGCAATATTATCTAATCCTGTCATCTGAAAAACACTCATTAAATTTGATCCATAAAATGTTTGTTTAGAAATAAGAGCAGAGTTCTGACAATTTAAAATAACATTAAATTGATCTATTGATTTTTGATTACAATTGCTTGGTTCTGTTTGCAAAGTAAATGAAGACCAAAAATTAGATAAAAAGGAAAGAGTATTAGCATCATCTGAATTATTATTTTCATCGATTTTTGTACCATCGGATCCTTTGACACCAAAAGGAACACCGTTTTTATTAACAACAAAAGGAACAAAATATGTACTTAAATTAATATTTTTATTATTTATTAATGAATTAATATCTACAAATATTACAGAATAAGCTCGTAAATCTGGTCGAACACAATTTTTAGCAATATCTCCGTTACTTGCTGCACATGACTCTGATGGATTTAATAAATAATAATTTTTAGAACTGTCTTTAACTGCACCAAAATATTGTTTTATTTTTCCGCTTGAATTAAAGTTCGAAACTCCTGGAAAAATATCAATAGAATTATAATTTAATCCACCAACAGTACCAGTCGGAAATGCCATTAAATAATAAAAAGTCTGTCCATTCTGAGTCGTTTCATAAAATGATGGAGCCGAAGATCCAAAAAAATAAGAATTATCAGGATAACCTTGCAGTGAATCTGTTTTATGAGCAAAACTATTCGGATCTCCAATTCCGTAAGATAAATAAAATAAATTTGTAATTGTATTTTGATTTGTATCTACTAAAAACGCAAAGACACGATTAGGAATATTTTGTGCATACAAATCTTTTCCTTTGCTAGAAACAATTGTACCATAAACAATTAATTTTCCATCATTTAAACCGGAGAGATCTTGAATATAAAGGTCTCTCACTATTTGTAATTTTCCAACATTTTTCAGTTGAAACGAATTGTAATAATCTATTTTTTGTGACACTGGATCGAATTGAAAAATATCAATATTATTATTTATTATATTTTCATCTTCATTTTTTGCATAACTTACGGCTAAATAAAAATGTGAATTAATTTCTTTTTTATTTATTGACAAATTAACTGCTGCTGTTTTTATTGGATAACTTTTCACAAGTACTGGTAATTTTGAATTATCAAGATACTGATAATCTTGAATACTCCCTGTTTTATACTCACCTATAGTATTCGAATTTAACTGCAGATAGTGTTTTTGTATTTCTGAATTGACATTTGATGAATACTTTACAAATGATGATGGAAATGAAACGTTATCGTAAATATCCGGGCTCTGATATTTTAAACATGATGTCAGAAAAATAAAAGTAATTAAAAAACTTAGCAATATTTTCATTCGAGTTCTTCTTCATTAATTTCTAGTTGAACTGTTGGTGTTTCATCAAATTCACTTGGCTTTGAAATAGAAATTATTTTTTCTCCCTCAATAATTTTCATAATACAAACCCCCTGAGTAACACGCCCCATAACGCGCATAGAACCTACGCTAAAACGAAGAACTCTTCCAGTATTTGTTGTTATCATTGCATCATCATCTTCATTAACGGCAAGTAAACCACTGACAGGACCATTTTTTTCAGAAATTTTAATGGTTTTAATTCCTTTTCCTGCACGGCTTTGAACTCTGTATTCTGTAAAATTTGTTCTTTTTCCATGACCTTTTTCAGTAACAACAAGTAAATTTGCAGTAGGTTTTACAACTTCTGCGCCAATCACAAAATCTTTTTCTTGTGTATCAAGATCAATTCCATTCACGCCTTTTGCAGATCTACCCATACATCGAACATCTTCTTCGTTAAATCGAATAGATTGACCTTTGGCTGTTGCAAGTAAAATATCATCTTTTCCTGTCGTAATTCGAACGCTCACCAGCGTATCATCTTCTTCAAGTGTTAAAGCACGCAATCCTGAAGTTCGAATATTTGAAAATGATGATAACTCGATACGTTTGACTGTACCTGTTTTAGTCACCATAAAGACAAATAAATCATCTTTAAATTCTTTGACAGGAAGCATTGCAGTAATAATTTCGTTTGGTGACATTGTTAATATTTGATTGATAGATTTACCACGACTAGTGGCATTTGCTTCTGGCAGTTCATAAACTTTGAATGAATAAACTTTACCTAAATTTGAAAACATTAAAACAAAATCATGCGTATGTGCATGAAATGTAAATTTTACAAAATCATTTTCCTTTAATGCAGCTCCGGTTTTTCCTTTTCCTGCACGATTTTGAATTCTAAATTCATCCGAATTAACGCGTTTTATATAACCTGTATTTGAAAAAGTAACAAAAACTTCCGACGGTGTAATCAAATTTGAAATATCAAATTCACCCGCATCTGGTGCAATTTCTGTAAGTCTTTTGTCACCATAATTTGATCTTAATAACAGAAATTCTTCTTTTGCAATTGATTTTACTTTCTCGGGATTAGCTAAAATCAAATCTAATTCACTGATCGTATTTAATATTTCATTATGTTCTTCCAATATTTTTTCACGTTCCAAGTTTGTCAATTGAACAAGTCGCATTTCTAAAATAGAATTCACTTGCTTTTCTGTTAAAGAATAAAAAGTCATTAATTGTTCTTTTGCAGATTCTTTATTTACGGATTTACGAACAATTCCAACAACATGATCAATATTATCAACAGCAATTTTAAGACCTTCTAAAATATGTAATCTATCTCTGGCTTTTCTGACACGATAACTTGTACGTCTTGTAATGACTTCAAAACGATGTTCTATAAAATATTGTAAACACTCTTTTAAATTTAAAAGTCTAGGCACACCACGAACAATGCACACCATATTAACACCAAAAGAATCTTGTAAACTTGTTCTTTTGTATAAATGATTGAGGATAACTTCCCCATTTTCACCTTTTCTAATTTCGATAACAACTCTGATGCCTTCTTTATTACTTTCATCTCGTATATCAGAAATACCAATAATTTCCTCATTTTTTACAAGATCAGCAATTTTTTCGATCCAAGTTTGTTTATTAACTTGAAAAGGTAACTCAGTGACAATAATTTGTTCTCTTCCATTTTTTGTCACTTCTACACTTGCACGACCTCGTACAATCACACTACCGCGACCAGTACGAAAGGCATCATGAATTCCTTTTAATCCACAAATTAAACCACGCGTTGGAAAGTCCGGTCCTTTGACAAAATGCATCAATTCTTCAACAGAACAATTGAGATTTTTATCAATCATATAAATCACTGCATCTAATATTTCAGATAAATTATGTGGTGGAATATTCGTTGCCATTCCAACAGCAATTCCGCTTTGACCATTAATCAAAAGTTGTGGCAAAATTGTTGGAAAGACGAGCGGTTGTTTTTCTGTATTATCATAATTTGGTCCGAAATCTACCGTATCTTCTTCAAGGGACT
>CANJMU010000069.1 GCA_947475135.1 Silvanigrellaceae bacterium | reverse complement strand
CACATGAACAATGAGAGGGGAAAGCGTATTCGGAAAAATATGTTTGAAAATAATTTGAAAGGAATTGGCACCGAGTGCTTGTGCGGATTGAACAAATTCGCGCTCTTTTAAAACGAGATATTGAGATCGGACAAGACGAGCGTAACTGACCCAACCTGTGATACTCATGGCAATGCAAACATTCCAAAATCCAGCACCAAAAAAAGACATGATTGTAATTGGCAAAATTAAAGGTGGAAATGCAAGTAAAATATCCATGACGCGTGATATTAAAACATCTAAAGTACCGCCAAAGAAACCAGAAAGAATTCCTAATGGAATACCAATAAGTAAACACAAGGTCACAGTCACTAAACTTACTAAAAAGGAAATGCTTGCGCCGTTCAAAATCAGTTGAGCTAAACTTTGTCCATTTCCATCTACGCCTAACCAGTAATTCAAACTTGGAGGAAAAAGACGATACTTTAATTCAACTGGTACAACAGAAAATTTATGAAAAAATAATGGCAATAAAGAAATAAAAATCCAAAAAATGAGAATCAAAAAAGAAAATAAATTCAATTTGTCTTTAAAAATTTTTTTAAAAAACAGTGTCCACATATCAAATTCCCAATCTAGGCTCAGAAGGTTTTCATTTTAAGAATAACGCACCCTAGGATCAAAATAACTATACAATAAGTCAACAAAAAGATTACAAATGACATAGACAGAGGCAATCAAAATAACGCATCCAGAAACAATATTGTATTCTCTTGCATTCACAGATTCGATCAAAAGTGATCCCATTCCAGGCCAGTTGAACAGTTGCTCTGTAATAATTGTTCCGCTTAATAAAACTCCCAGTTGCATTCCCAAAATTGTCAGTGTGGGTAAAAACGCATTTTTCAAAGCATGTCGTATTAAAATTTTAGAAAAAGAAAGACCTTTGCTTCGTGCTGTACGAATATAATCTTCATTCAAAACATCGACTATTCCGCTACGCAGCATGCGTCCCGTATAGGCGCTTAAAGGTAACGCTAAAGTAACACATGGTAGAATGTAAGATAAAAATCCTTCATTTCCCATCAAGGGAAAAAAATCCCAGTGAACGCTAAACAACCAAATAAAAAGCGGTCCCAAAATAAATGTTGGCGCAGAAATAAATAGTAAAGAAACAATCGCAAAAAATTTATCGATTCCTTTGTTATGAAATGCGCTACTTGTTATTCCTATAATAACTGCAAATAAAAGAGAAATTAAAAATGAAAAAATTGCCAATCTCATGGTTTCAATAAATTTTGGAAAAATAATGTCTGTTACCTTAAGATAAGATGAAAAAGAATAACCAAAATCAAAGTAAATTAAATTTTTAATAAACTTTGCGTATTGTACAAAGATGGGGTCCATAAAACCATAGCGAATAAGCCACTCTTTTTTATCAAAGTCGCTGGCATCTGGTCCCAATATCATGTCGGCAGGGTTTCCTGGAATCATGCGTTGCAGAAAAAAAACAAGAGAGGAAATAATAAAAAGTACGACAATAAGTTGTAATATTCTTTTCCAAATAACGCTTATCATATTTTATTTCCTGGAAATTTTGTCGTCTCAGGTGTTTTTGTAACTTTAGAAAAAGATGCAAAACGGCCATCAGCATAAACGGTATAATTTCTGATTTCTTTTTTTAAGATTGTAATATTTGTGTTATGCCATAAGTAAACATAGGGTTTTTTTTCAAACAAAAATTGCTGTGCCGTATTATAAATTATTTTTCGTTGATTTGGAATTTGTGCGACTCGTCCTTGTTCTAGCAATTCATCAATTCTTTTGTCAGAAAAAAAACCGCGATTTCCGCCAAGTGGCGGTGTCATGTTGGAAGAAAAAACAAATCTTAAATGGTCGGGATCTTTAAAACCAACCCAAACAGAAAGCCAAGTTTGAATCAGCCCTTTTTTTAATTGGTCCATAAAAATTCCATTTTCCAAAGGCTCGACGGACATTTGAATTCCGACTTCGTTTAATTGTGATGCAAGAACTTTTGCAACTTCCACATTGGATTTATTGGTATGAGGTAATTTTAATGTCAGATGAATGGGTGTTTTCAATCCAGATTCTTGAATTAATTTTTTGGATTTTTCTTTATCAAAATGAATTTTTGGTAAATCATCATCGTAATAAAAATTATTTTTCGGAAACATTCCTGTGGCTGGTGTTTCGTTACTGTGCAAGCGATATTTTAGAATAGTTTCTCTATCGATAGCATAAGAAATCGCTTCACGAATTTTATTGTTTTGAAGTATTGGGTCCTTAAAATTAAATCCAATATAAGTTGTTGCTAAGCGGGTTTTTTTTTGAATTTTAAATTTATCTTTCATTGAACTTTCAACAATCGGGAGTTTGTCTGGATCAATAGAATTTTGGATAAAATCAATATCTCCTTTGGAAAGGGCTGCGAATCGTGTGTTGCTATCAGGAATAATTTTAAATAAAATATCATCCATTTGTGCGGGGGAATCGACATTGTAATTTTCATTTTTTTTCAAATGAATCAGTGTGTCTTTAAGTGCAGTGATATAAAAAGGTCCGCTTTCAAAGCCGCTGTCGAAGAGCGAATTTGGTGCTCGGGAAAGGGCTTCTTTGGGTAAAATTCCAATCACTAAATTCGAAATAAAAGAGGCGTCTGGCATTTTAAGAACAATTTCTAAAGTGTGCCCATGCAGGCTGCGCATGGTTTCTATTTCAGAAAAAGCTGCTTTGCGTGGACTTTGCGGAAAATCCTTGGAAGGATTCATTAAAAATAAATAGGTTGCAATAACGTCTTCTGCGGTTAATTCTTTTCCATTTCGAAAAAGAATTTTTTTTCGAAGATGGATGCGCCAATTTTTGCCATCATCGCTGACAATTTTATCTGCTAAAACAAATTTAATATTTCCATTTTCATCAAAAGATATTAAAGGAGAGTAAATTAACTCTTCTAAATATTGGCTATTGGGGTCGCCGCCGATCAGGCGCGGATCTAAAGTTGTTACTTTAGTGTCTAATCCAACAATCATGGTTTTTTGTTCGAATAAGTGTTCTTTGTTCGTGTCTGTTTCCTTAGAAGTGTTTGAATAATAAATGACGTATGCGAGTAAAATAGAAAAAATAATGAGGACACCCCATTGTTTTGGTTGAATACGTTGAAAAAAACTCATATAAGTCCTTAGGCGAAAGAAATCGTAAAATAGGGACGACGAATTCATTTTCTTGGAAAGTCGTGCTAAGTGCAATGTTTCGTTCCAAAATTCTTTTCATCGGGAACCTGACGTTTCTGGATTGATTTTTAAAATTCAACTTATTACGCTTCTTATTGAGGGATATAATTATGGCTCGCATTTCCATCCAAGACTGCCTAGATAAAATTCCGAATCGTTTTGCTGTTGTGATGATTGCTGCGCGCAGAATGCGTCAACTGCAAAAGGGAAGTGATGCCCTTGTGACTTGTAAAAACCGCGAAGCTGTCACCGCTTTGCGTGAAATTGCAGCAGGAAAAGTAGGAATTCGCAATGCAAGTTCCATTCCTGGTTTATTTATTAAAACTGATGATGAAGACAAATAGTTTGCATTGTTAGACATATCTTCCTCTTATGAGACCAAAATATTTTGCAACACAAGAAATAAAAATTGAGTCGTACGTGCATTCTTTGTTAAAATTGGATGAGGACGAGGCTCTCAATTATATTTTGAAGGAAGCAAAAAAATACGGAACCCCTCCCCTTCATGTGACACAAATTGATGGCAGGCACATCGAAGTCCTTGCAAAAATGATCTCTCCCAAAAAAATAGTTGAAATTGGAACTCTGTGCGGGGTATCTGCGTTGCATTTATGTCGTGCTTTAGGTGAAGACGGCAAGTTATGGACCATCGAAAAAAGTGAGCACCATCACTTTATAGCTCAAGAAATATTTAAAAAAATTGAAATCAAAAATCAAATCGAATTTGTGCTTGGTTCTGCAGAAGATGTTTTACAAAAAATTGAAGAAAATGGACCCTTTGATATTGTTTTTATTGATGCCAACAAAGACAGTTACCCCAGTTATTTTCAGTGGGCAAAAAAAAATTTAAGGCCTGGCGGTTTACTGATTGCGGACAATGTTTTTTTGTTTGGGTATATTGCAGAAGACAAATGTGAAAATGAAGGTTTAGAAAAACTTCGAATAGGCATGCAAGAATTTAATGAAATGGTCGTCAGTTCTAAGGAATTTTTGACAACGTTTTTACCAACTGGCGAGGGTTTGCTGGTGGCAATTAAAAAGGAGAATTAAGAATGGTGTCTGCAGTATCCAACATAAGTCCTCATCAGCTCAAGCTTTTCGGTGCCTATTTAGTTCGAAAACATCTTGTCACTCCTGTACAAGTCTTGGCGGCATTAGATGTTCAAAAACAGGCTTGGCTTCCCATCGGACGTATTGGCTTAAATGAAGGCAAATTGACGGTCAATCAAATTTTTGAAATCCTGAATAAACAAACTGATTTTAAGTTGCCTTTTGGTCAAATGGCTGTTCAATTGGGGTATCTCACGCGCGAAGATGTTGATACTTTATTAGGTCTTCAGCAAAAAAGTGTTCGCTTCTTAGGGGATGTTTTAGTAGAACTTTGTTCGATTGAAAAAACTGCAATGGAAGCCGCATTGGAATCCTTTCAAAAAGATCCTGAAGCTTAATACTATAATACGAAGAAAATAGAGTGAAGCAAGAGCTCTCTTTCTAAAATAAAGAAATACAAAATGAAATTACCTTACGCGTCACAAGAAGAACTTAAAAATAAAGACTATATTTTATTTGCTCAGGTGGGAAGACCCCATGGGTTGAAGGGCGGCTTTTTTTTAAAAACACCGGACAACAGAACTGTTTGGAATCATTATCCTCAGCTTGTTTTAGAAAAAAAAAGTGGTTTTCATTTACTGACAGTAAAACAATTTATTTCAAGTGGGAAAGCCTTGGTTATTTTTTTAGAGGACTTGAACACAAGAAATGACGTTGAAGAACTTTATTTATCCAATCTTTATGTTCATAAAAGTGAAATTCATTTAGAAAATGACGAAGTCATTGTCAATGATTTAGAAAATATGTTGGTTGAAAATGAAGCTGGAAAACAAATCGGAATTTGTTTAGGTGTTGTGAACTTTGGTGCTCAGGATAATTTAAGAATTTTATTAAATGAAACAAAAGAAGAATTTTTATTTCCGATTTTACCCGAATTTGTTCTTGAAATTGACGAAAAAAATAAAAAAATTAGAATT
>CANJMU010000068.1 GCA_947475135.1 Silvanigrellaceae bacterium | reverse complement strand
TCAACTTGCGACAACAAAAGTCGCTAAAACAGAAGATGTCGTCAAAGAAGGTGAAGAAATTTTAGTGAAGGTCATTGAATTGGATCGCATGGGACGGATTAAATTAAGCCGTAAAGATGCCATTGGAAAATCGCCGACGACTGAAACAAAGGCATGGGTTCTTTAGACTTCTTGCGCAAGATGCTTTTAAAAGAGTTTCAATTTTTTCTCGACTTCCGAACCTGTCATGTCCTTTCCGGCATTTAAATTGATGCGCTGTTCTGCAGTGAGCTCTGTCACTGATTTCTCATCATTGGTGAGTTTTATTTGAAGAGATATATTAAAATCTTGGATATTTCTCAGCGCACATTTCTCGACATAAAAAAATGAATTGTAAAAACTCACAATAGAATTATTTATTTTTTTGCACAGCGCGGTCTTTTTTTCTAAAGATTCGTTTTGTAAAAATAATTCCGATTTTATTTTTGTAATTTTAAATTCATCACAAATTTTTGGCAAAGGGGATCCATCTGGGATCATTTCTATTTTAATTTTCGAGAGTGAAAGCATATAACCATTTTTATGATTTAACAGGTCCACATCGGAATAATTTTTAAATTTTCGTTTGTAACACGTCTGTTCTTTTGATTTTAATATTTCTTCAATAAAGTTTGTGTTTAGGCAATGTTGTTTTGTACTTTTATCTTGTTTTTCGTGAGTGATAAGATAAAAATCGAGATCATTGCTTGTGATTATTTTTCCAATATTTTTTTTACAGATATTTTTATCTTTCGTGTCTAATTGAAAATCTTTGATAAAATTTCGATAGGTATAATCAATTCCTAAGGGGATTTTTGAAAAAATACAATTGTCTAAGGAAACAAGAAAAGATTTTTCTGTTTCTTTAGATTTAAATTTTGGACAATATTTTGAGTTTTCTGAGGAAGAACAAGACGAATTTAATTTTCGTAACATTTCGTTAAAAAGATCCGCTTCTTTTAATTCTCTTAATTCACATTTTTGGTCAGAGCTTTCTTTTTTAGAAACATAGTAAGCGCTATCGACATTGACAACAATTTTTCCAATATTTTCAGAGCAAAACTTCTGAAGGGACCATTGTGTAGGAGGAGTGATTTTATTTTTTTTGACAAGGATTTTTTTTTCAAGAAGATTTTCTGTTTCTTCTGCGTGGAATGGACAATCCTGTTCTGCAAAACAATTTAAAATTATAAAGAAACAATAAGTCAACACGAAATATTTTATTTTCATAGTTTTTAGCCCTTGAATTTTATTGTCACAATAAGATTATTGCGCGCTGCTTCATTATTATGTCAGAGTAGTGGTGAGTCAAACATTGAGCGTCATAGTCATAGGAGTGCTTTTTATGGAAAAACCAGCGTCCTTTGAATTAAATAATATTCATTTAAAATTTGAAAATAATACCTATGTATTTCGTGATTTAAATTTAAAAATAAAGAGTGAAGAGAATTTGGCAATTCTGGGACGTGGCGGTGTTGGTAAAACATCTTTGTGTAAATTAATTATGGGACTTATCCCAAATTACACGGGAGACTATTTTTTATTTGGAGAAAATTTTAAAGAACTTCATGCTAAAAAAAAAGCAGAATTTCAAAGAAAAATGTCGATGTCTTTTCAACAAGGCGCCCTTTTTGATTTTATGACCGTGCGCGAAAACATCGAATTTGCGCTGGAAAATTTAACGGATGTTCCTAAAAAAGAATATGTCAGTAGGGTGGATTTTTATTTAGATAAAATTGATTTAAAAAATACGGCCGATAAATACCCCAATGAATTATCTGGTGGAATGCGAAGACGTGTTGGTATTGTGAGATCGCTGATTTCTCGTCCCAGCTTGGTTTTGTTTGATGAACCCACAACAGGTTTAGATCCGATCACATCTCTGTTGGTGCTTGATCTCATTCGTAATCTTGGAAAAGAGGTGAGTGGCTCTATTATTTGCATGACATCGATTGTTGAAATAGCATTTGATTTTTCGAAACAGGTTGCCATTTTAGAGGATGGAAAAATAATTGGGAGGGGAACAAAAGAAGAATTGCATGCTCTCAATAATCCATTTATTGAGAAGTTTTTAAAGTTAAGAAAGATCGATCTATGAGTGAGTTGATTTGTGAAGGAGTGACAACTCATAATTTAAAAAATATCAGTGTGAATTTTCAATTAGGACAATGGATTGCCATTACGGGTGTCTCTGGTAGTGGAAAAAGTAGTTTGGCATTTGATACAATTTATGCGGAATCCCAACGACGATTTTTAGAAACCTTGGGGACTTATGAGCGTCAATTTTTGCAAGGTTTGCCACAAGGGAAATTTGAAAAAATAGAAAATATTCCTGCTGCAATTGCCTTGAAACAAAATAATAAATCGAGTGATCCGCGGAGTGTTATTGCAACAAGTTGCGATATTGCAGAACCTTTACGAAATTTATTTTCCTTCATTATGGACTCTTCCTGTGCTTTCTGCGGCAATTCCACAAAACATCACAATGTTCAAGATCTCACAAACTATTTTCACTCAGAAAAAAATCATTTGTTACTTTGTGCAAAATTAAATGTCACCAATGAGCTTTCACAGAAAAAATTTTTTCAAGAATTATTAAGAGAAGGATTTACAAAAATATTCCTTTCTGAAAATCAAAAACAAATGATTGAAATTGAAGATCTTTTAGCAGAGAACACAAGGATTCAAACTCAAAATATTTATATTGTTTTAGATCGATTAGACAAAGATATCGATGATCTTGAATTGGAAAATCGTGCAGAAAGCGCATGGTCTTTGATAAAATATTCCTCGAAATTTTCCGAAATTTATTCGTTTTTGGATAAAGAAAAATCGAGTAAAAATTTAATTGAAAAAATATTTTATGTTCAACCTTATTGTGAAGTTTGCAATAAGGTAACAACTCATATTCAGTCCGCTCATTTAGATTGGCAAACAACACTAGGGGCTTGCCCACATTGTCGTGGTTTGGGACAAGTTCCCATATTGGATGAAAATAAAATCATACCAAATTCATCTTTAACCATTGAAGAAAATGCCATTAAATTGTGGTCAAGTGAAACGTTTCAATGGATGAAAAATGCGTGTATTTTAGAATGTAAAAAAAGAAAAATTCCAACAAATATTTCGTATGAGAAATTAAGTAAACATCATCAAAATTTTATTTGGAAAGGTGATTTGTCGAAAACATCCAAAGATTTTGTTTCTATTGAGGATTTTTTTGAAGTTTTAGAGCAAGAGCGTTATAAAAGTTCCTCGCGAATTTTATTAGCAAGATATCGTAAATATGTTTTATGTCAGGAATGTCTAGGAAAACGTCTTTCCAAAATTGGTCAAAATGCACAGTGTTTTGGAAAAAAATATACGAGTTTATTTGAAAGCGAAATTCACGAAACATTAGATTGGATTTTAAGTTTAGAAAAACATCCGAAAATATTCAAAAAAATAAATCAATTTTTAGATATTTATCATGAAGTGAAAAATAAGCTGGTGTTACTTTGTGATTTAGGATTGAGCAATGCTCATTTATTTCGTCGGACTCGGACTCTTTCTGGTGGTGAATTTCAAAGGGTTTTGTTGTGTCGAGTTATAGGAAATGGGCTGACAGATGCGCTTTATATTTTAGATGAACCGAGTGTCGGATTAGGGGCGTTCGAAATTCCAAAATTAATTCAATGTCTTCATCGATTAAAGGATTTAGGGAATACGATACTTATGGTCGAACACGATTTAAATTTGATTGCAGCCGCAGATATTGTTTTAGAACTTGGTCCAGGTGGAGGTGCTGCCGGTGGCTTTCTTCTTCATCGCAGTGAAAAGGAAGAATTAGTTTCTGCAAAATTTTCTGAAAATGTCAAAAAAAGATTACTTTTAGAATCGGGAAAACAAAATGATTTTCATGGAAGTTTCATTGAAATCCATAACTTTACTGCACTTCATTGCAAAAATTTAAATTTTAAAATTCCTTTAGAAAAATTAACTGTAATTGCGGGGCCCAGCGGTTCTGGAAAAACAACTTTGGTAAGTATGGGAATTGAAGCTGCATTAGAACGGTATTTTGAAACAAATAAAGACAATAATTTGGAAGAAAATTTAGACGAAAAAATTGGAATTTATGAAAAAATTATTTTGCCAAAAAATTTTAAAGAAGAGTACGACATTGTGTTTGTGGATCAAAAAGCAGGTCATCGCTCCATCACAAGCACTCCTGCAACATTATTTGGTTGTATGGATTATTTAAGAAAAAAATTTTTTGAAGAAAGTAAAAAATTAAAACAAAATTATACGATGAGTGATTTTTCATTCAATGGGGATGGTGGATGTTCGGAATGTGGCGGAAAAGGCACTGTTCAAGATGATCTTTTCTTTTTAGGGCAAGTGGAAAAACTTTGTCAAAAATGTGAAGGAAAAAGATTTGAGCCAAAAATATTAGAAATTTGTTACCTTAGTAAAAATATCTCTCAGTGGCTCAATTTAACGATCGATGAATGGTTAAAAAAAATGGGGAGTTTGCTTCCCAATGTTAAACCCCTGTTGTTGGCACAAAAATTAGGTTTGGGACATTTGCCTATGGGAATTCCGACGTCCCAAGTTTCGGGTGGAGAAGCGGGACGATTGCGACTTTGTGCCCAAATAGGAAAAACAAAGCATAAAATTTTTTGCATTTTGGATGAGCCCACCCGTGGGCTTTCGGAATATGATATTGGAAATCTATTTTTATGTTTAAAAGAACTCACCGAAAATGGACATACAATTGTTGTTGTTGAACATCATTCCATCTTTCAAAAACACAGTGATTACTGCGTCACAATGGGACCCGGTAGTGGAAAAGATGGTGGAAAAATTGTACGGTGTGATTTTACAAAGGAAAAAATAATATGATTCATAATTTACGAAGTTTATTGGATAAAGCTTCAAAAGTCATTGAAGTTTACGATAGATTCACGGAGAAAAAATTCACAGAAAAAGTTTATGGTGAAGACGCCATGAAGGTCTTTTATGGCAGTGAACTAGGGGCTAACGTCACATCAAAATTATTCACGAATAAATTATTCAGCAATATTTATGGTGCTTACAATGATTCTTTATTAAGTCGATCTAAAATTCGAAATTTTGTAGAATCACTCAATATTGATGTTTCCGAATGCGAAAAAGAAATCCATGAATATCAATCATTCAATGATTTTTTTGCACGTAAATTAAAACCAGAAGCAAGACCAATAAGTTCGATTCATAATTCGGTTGTGTCACCAAGTGATGGCC
>CANJMU010000067.1 GCA_947475135.1 Silvanigrellaceae bacterium | reverse complement strand
ATATTTTTTATTCAATTGACCAGCTATGACAATAATCCCCATGAAAAAGCTCAATGCAATTCCGTACACGTTGAGGCCATATAATTTGAAATTTTCATTCAAACTTTCACACCATACGCTCAATTTATTATTTGAATAATTTATTAAAACTACTTCATCTTCAGATTGAAATATTTTTGCAACAAGTTTTTTCTGCACAGCAAAAATTTGCACACAAACTTCCATTAAATCGCTGTGTTTTCTAGACAATCCAGAGACTGCACTCCAACATCCAAAAATAAGAGTTGCCAAAGAATCTTCTAGACTAAGATTTAGATATGAAAAATTAGTATTAAAACTTTCTACAACAGGAGTAATTTTTTTCTCTAAAAAATTTTTCTTTTGTTTTTGCATTCCACCAGATTCATATTGTGTTTTCATTTTTTCTTTTTTGACAGAGTCCATAAGGCCAGGCAACATATCTGCCATTGTTTTTATATCATGCGCTATCCACATGCCTTCTGGATGAGGCAATTCAGCATTCCGAGCTTTTTCACCAAGAACTTTACACGTTTTTGAAAGTGCATTAAGCATAATTTCCATTGTCGGCGGTTCTTTGCCTTTGGTTTCTTCAAGCATATGTTGCAAAAGAAGTTCTCTTGTTATTTGGCTTTCAAGTCCAACAAAAAGTTGCTCAGCTGCAGGTATTGAAGATTTTTTTACTTCTAGCGCATGACTTAAACTTTCTAAAATTCCCTCACGAAAATTATCACAGTATTTTATAGAGTTTTTATCGCCTTGCTTAATTTTTTCTTCTTCATATTCATGCAACCACATAATGATATTTTTAATAAAGGCATCTTTAACAAAAGGAGAAAGCCTTATAAATTCTTCCGCTGTTTGTTCAGCCTCTTCACGAGTTGTATGGGATGTGAAAAACGTTTTTAATTGAGAGGACATATGTTATTACTCCATGCCATGAATCAGCCTGCGCCCAATGGGCCTCAAGGAACACGAGCAATGTAGCATAGGATAATTAAAAAGCCTTTTGTCATTTACGTGTCATTTCCCTTAGACAATCGGACTGACGCCTCAATAATATCAACACCTTCCCCAAAGACGATTGGACTGAATTTGACCCATAGTCCTTTGGACTAGGCCTTAAAATCCCACAAGACCTTCGGACTGAACGGGGTATGTTGATTTTATTGAATAAAATAATCTCATAATGCACTCAGTCTCAATGTCTTTGGGATAAATTGGTTATAACCAATTGAAAAAAAAGACTTTTGCTCGTTGAACGAAGCCTGCAACGCAGGCTTCGTTCAACGAGATTTAATTGCATTTATTCTGAAATTCGACGACTAGTATGTACTGTGCTCTTGTAGCTGGTATGGAGATCAAAAAACAATGGAAAAATTAATTTTAATAATCGCAATATTTTTACTGACTACCGCCATTCAGGCTCAAGAAATAAATTCTGATGAAAAAAATTCTCCGGATAATAAACAATATTTAGTAAAACCAAACGGAGAATATAGTGTCAGTTACCACGATTTTTTTTGGGTGAATGGTGATAAAAAAACAGATTTATCTAATAATAAAATGTACTATTCTTGTCCTAACAATCCAGATCCTTTTTATAACGGGAAAAATAGTGCCGATTTTAACCCAAATAATCAAACTGATTTTTGTCGTGAAGTTGTTGTAAGAATTTATTACCCAACAAATAAAAACAATGAAATGGGCGAATATTACAAACCACTAACACAAGCAAATATTGATGCTATAAATTCACTCCCAGACGCTCAATATCCAAGTGATACAAAAAAAATACTCATAAAAGAACTTTCGTCGATAAAAAGTTTCACTGTTGCAAATAAAAACATCATTAAAAATAAAACATTTCCGGTTCTATTTTTCAGCCCAGGTCTTGGAGGAAATGCAGAGTTGTATGAAAATTTTATCACTCATTTAGTAAGTCATGGCTACATTGTTGTCGGTGTGAATAGTTTATTTATTTCTGGGAATGTTTCCTTAGAAAATGGACATATTGTGCAAAGTAACTCTAAAGCAGCTTCAACGCCAGATAAGTGGATTCAAACGAGAGGAATTTTATTAAAAGATAGTGAATTTGTTTACAATAAAATTAAAAATAGTGTGAGTTCAAATAATTTTGATAATGGTGAAAGACAAATTTTTTCCTCTATAAATTTAAAAAAAATGGGAATATTTGGCCATTCAATTGGAGGATCCTTTGCAGGTGATACAGTTTTAGCTCATCCTTTTTGGTTTCAAGCAGCAGCTACAATTGAATTAGGAACTGATGTATTATCTAATCGTCCAACAAAAGATGTATATCCTATTCCTGTATTGCATCAAGCAGCTTCTTTAACCCGTTATGTTTGCAGCCACACTCCAAATCAATGCTTTAATGACCCCGATTCATTCAATTTAAATAGCAATAGTTTTCTTGTTATTCATCAAATAGATGATAGTCAAAAAAACATGACTTATAGCGACCATATGAATTTTTCAGATGATTCAACCTTACAGTATCAGGAGTCATTAAATGAATTAACTAAGCTTGCTAACGCACATCCTTCTTCTGGTTGGCCTTTAAATTCCTTTTTAGGGACAGCTAATGGCTGGAAATTAACTCATAATATTAATAAATATCTTCTTAAATTTTTTGATTCTGTCTTGAAAGAAGGTGAGGAATATCCTTTTGGTGATTGTTCAAAACCTTTGACAAAAAATTCGAAATTAATTTGTGGGCCAGCAAGTGGTATTTAGTGATCTCTCTTTATAAATCCTGGTTCAGGTATATCATCAGGAATTTTAGCTCTCAGTCTCAACGTCTTTGGGACAAGTCCAATTGTCTTTGGGATCTAACACATTTAGCTCCTCCAATTTAAAAATCCATGGTTTTGAGTTCGTTAGCGAACTCAAAATGGCGAAAAATTGATGTAAAAAGCCCACCAGCACTTCATAGAGAGCCTTTAAAATAAGCAAGCCTCACTTTTATGCTGGATATTCATACCATTTAATTAATGTTAGTATAAGTACTTATGTGCATTCAAAA
The DNA here is from genome assembly GCA_947475135.1 of Silvanigrellaceae bacterium. Next base: position 2,262 of record CANJMU010000067.1, on the reverse strand, counting down.
TTTAATTTTATATAGGCTCAGTCATTGAATCTAAATGATCATTTTTCTGAATTTTCGTTGAAACATTCTTATTTATCGGCTGTGACTGTAAGCTTGTAGTTCCAGTGCCATCGACTTGTTGATAACCTATAATTAATAACTCTCTTAAAAAATCTGTTGCCATGACAAACCTGCCATCTTTTAGTTTCACAGGTTTTCCACTTTCAGCTAATTCTAAAATCCTACTCTGAATTGGATGCTCCAAAGAAATACGAATTGTCTTCTGCTTAGATTTTAATGTCATGTTAAACTCCAATTAAATTAACAAAAACAGTGTTACTGTTACCTAAATCTAAAACTAAAGTATTTCTACTAAAATCCTCCCTTGATTTAGCAATACAGGCATAGCCTATGGCTGCACTTCTAAGTGCAAGTTCGTCATTAATTTCAAGCCAATTCATACCTAAATTACACACCATTTTTTTAATGGCATTTGCAACGGGTTGATAACGAGACGCACCACCAGTGAAACCAAAATTAACCTTACCCGCATTACACATTTTTAAATGCTGTTCAATTTTTGGGACTAATAATTTAGTTGCATAAGTTTCTAGAATTTCAATAGACATTTTGAACAAGGTTTCACTTGAAGCAATACTATTTGAAAGAATAATATTAAGATTTGGATCTTTGTAATAGGCGCGCCTTAAAATATCATCAAACCAAAGATCATCCCCAGCCCCCTCTGGCATAACAAGACCAAGTTTTAAAAGCTCGTCCTTCATCAACAAAGTAGCTCGCCTAATTCCCAAATTCTCCCCAAAAAGAGAACTTGAAATTGGTCTGCCATCTTCACCGATTAAAATCCCTTCAACTGTTCCAAAACCTCCACTTAAAGAAAAAAATCGATTATTCAAACCTAAGATACTCTTTAATCCGTATGCATGACCGACAGATTCATACTGAGGCCAAATCAAATTTAATGAAATTTCTTTTGTAGAACCATCAGAAAGTTCTATTTGAAATTTTTTACCCTTGAGATCCTTAAATGCCTCAGTGTTTATTTTAATTGTTTCCCGTGGAAACCCAATTACTAAATTAATCTCGCCATTGGCACCAGCTTGCAATGCTGCTGCTAACAATAACTGTGTAAATTGTTCAGAATCAGCTCTCAAATTAAGTGCTTTAAAGGATGGTAAGTTATTTGATAGAACAATTCGACCCACGGCAACTTTATTGCCATGAAGTTTAAATTGGATTGGATCTGAGGTCTCATGCCAATCCCCAAGAATATGTGAAATAGTGGAAGGAAAAGTTACAGTCGCATTTAAATCCATTTCGAATGACTCCTTTATAAATTTTTTAGAATTCAAATGAATTACATTTGATGTTAGATAGAAGTCATTTAAAATTTAAATGACTTCTGTTTGGGATTTTTTAAAGTCCAATGTGTTTTTCAATTCATTAAATCTTGATAGGTTTCTGTCGTGATTACTCTGAATTTAAACGCAAAAAAATACATTGTGTTACAATTTGGATGTAATTGAGGAATTTTTGTTTAAACTGAGAAAGATACTTTATGAAAACAAATTTTATAATATGCTCAATATTTTTTGTAATTTTATTCACATCAATATTAACTTATTTTTCCTTGTTTTTATCAAAAATATTATTACCTGATTACAGTAACAAAATATCAATGATTTTCTTTTTTTTCAGCTTCATTGCTTCTATTCAAGCAAGTATTTATTACTATAGGAAAGAATTTAATCGCAATAAATAAAAGAGCTCCATAGAAAATAGTATAAAATGCAACAGACACACAGCCCCAAAAAAACCAAGCTGCTTTGTGCGCAAAATCTAGTTTTGACCAATTGTGAATATGAGAAGAAAGAATTTGTTCGGTATATTGAAAAAGATATACGGATAAATCAAATAAAAAATTATTTGACATATGACAAGCCTCCTAATTATGTTTGTATTTTTTTATTTTTAAGACTTAAATTTATACGAAACTGGTATAAACAATGTGGAAATTGAAAAAAATTAAATTAGCCTTCCCAAGTATACACTTTAATGCTGCGGCCATTGTCAATAACGTATTTAAATTTAACATTATGGTTTTTCATTACAATATCTACGGATCGTATTTGCGTACCAGATAAATTAGATAACTCTTGGTTTGTATACTCTTTTCCGTCTTTAAGTAGAGAAAACCATGCTGGGGAAGGCCGACCCATTTTAGCAGTAGTTTTTTTCTCATTTTCTTTCTTTTTCATACTT
>CANJMU010000066.1 GCA_947475135.1 Silvanigrellaceae bacterium | reverse complement strand
CCTGAAAAAAATATCGATTTTCCTGTTCTGGAAAAAAACATTCAAAAAAGGTGGGATGAAGAAAATACATTTTTAAAGAGTATTCTTCAACGCTCACAAGAAAAAAAATATAATTTTTATGATGGACCTCCTTTTGCAACAGGGCTGCCGCATTTCGGACATTTTGTTCCAGGCGCCATTAAAGACGCTTTTCCTCGTTACTTTACCATGAAAGGGTTTTGCGTCGAAAGACGATTTGGCTGGGATTGCCACGGAGTTCCTGTGGAATTACTTGTTCAAAAAGAACTTGGATTAAATGGGAAACAAGACATTGAAAAATATGGTGTTGATAAGTTTAATCAGGCCTGCCGAGAGTCCGTGTTACGTTATACAAAACAGTGGCGTGAATACATTCGTCGACTGGGTCGCTGGGTCGATATGGATAATGAATATCGCACCATGGATTTGAGTTTTATGGAAAGCGTGTGGAATGTTTTTCAAAAATTATGGAATAAGAATCTTATCTACGAAGGAAAATTTGTTGTTAGTTATTCAACAGCACTAGGAACGACTCTTTCTAATTTTGAAGCCACATTAGATTATAGAGATATTCAGGACCCTAGCGTTACCTTAAAAGCAAAATTAAAAAATAAATTTGAAAATACTTCTTTGCTTGTCTGGACAACAACTCCTTGGACATTACCTGTGAATTGCGCCATCGCTATCGATCCAAAAGGAATTTACGTTTTACTGTGTGAAAAAAATTCAAATGAAAAATATATTTTATTGAAAAGTTTAGTTTATCGGTACTGGCCTAAGGAAACAGACTATACTGTAGAAAAAGAGTTTCTTGGTCAAGAATTGCATCATGTTGAGTATGAACCATTTTTTGATCATGAGACTATAAAAAATAATGAGAATTCATATCAAATATTATCTGCAGAGTATGTTTTGCATGACACAGGCACCGGTGCTGTGCATTGTGCCCCTGCATTTGGAGAAGATGACTTTAATCTTCATAAAAAATATCAATTACCCATTGTCGATCATTTAGATGCCAATGGAAAGTTTACAGAGGACACTACTGCCGAATGGAAAAGTCTTTATTTTAAAGATGCGGACAAACTCATTCTTCAAAATTTAAAAAAACGTGGATTTATTTTTAAGCATGAAACATTTGTGCATGCTTATCCCCACTGTTATCGCAGTGGAACACCATTAATTTACAGAGCTGTTCCTTCATGGTTTGTCAAAATTGAACAAAACAGAGAACTTCTCAATCAAATGAATGAGCAAATTTATTGGGTACCTGAGCATATCAAACATGGACGTTTTGGAAAGTGGTTAGAAAATGCTCGTGACTGGAATATTGCCCGTTCCCGTTACTGGGGAAATCCTTTGCCAATTTGGAAAAATGATGAAACTGGGGAAATCATTTGTTTGGGAAGTTGTGCAGAATTAGAAAAATATTCCGATAAAAAAATAACCGATCTCCACATGGAATTTATTGATGATATTGCAATTCCATCAACAAAATATCCTGGTACATTTCTAAAACGTGTTCCCTTTGTTTTAGACTGCTGGTTTGAATCTGGTTCTATGCCTTATGCACAAAATCATTATCCCTTTGAACACGAAAAAGATTTTGAAAAATTATTTCCTGCAGACTTTATCTGCGAAGGTATTGATCAAACCCGAGGATGGTTTTATACCTTGACGCTTTTATCCACATTGTTATTTGAAAAGCCTGCCTTTAAAAATGTTGTTGTGAATGGACTTGTCTTAGCCGCAGATGGCAAAAAAATGAGTAAAAGCTTAAAAAACTTTCCCGATCCTATGGCAGCATTAGATGAATTTGGAGCAGACTCTATCCGATTATTTTTGCTTTCCTCCCCAGCAACAGTTGCAGAAGAAGTCCGTTTTTCTATTGATGGTGTGAAAGAAAGCACACGAAGAATTTTGTTACCTTTATGGAATGCTTACTCCTTTTTAGCAACTTATGCGGCTATTGATGAATGGGATCCACAAATACAATTTGTGGAAAGTTCAAACGATTTAGATCGATGGATATTATTAAAATTAAATAATATTATACGTGAAATTGATACAAATATGATGAATTATCATATTGCTAAAGTAACACCAACATTAACAAACTTTTTAGACGATCTGAATAACTGGTACATTCGAAGAAGCCGTCGTCGTTTTTGGAATGGTGAAAAAGAAGCATACTCTACGTTGTATAAAACATTAATTATTGTTTCTCAACTTTTAGCACCATTTGCACCATTTGCAGCAGAATATTTTTATGAAAAATTATCGCTTACGGCAGACACAAAGAAACACTCTAGTGTTCATTTGTGTCTGTTACCTTATTATCGTGAATTAAATTCTGACGAAAAAGAATTATTAAGTGACATCGAAATCACTCGCCGCGTTGTTGAATTAGGACGCAATATTCGCGTTTCTCATAAAATAAAAAATCGTCAGCCATTAAGTCTTTTAACAGTTGGTGTTTTGAATGACAAAACTCGTGAGCAAATTCTTAAAATGCAAAATATTATTTGTGAAGAGCTCAATGTAAAATCCGTTAAGGTAACAAATGACCCCTCATCGCTGGCACGAATTTTTGTGAAACCAAATTTTAAAACTTTGGGAAAAACTTTGGGAGATAAAATTAAAGATCTTAAAAATCTTTTAGATGAACTAGATTCTGAAAACTCTTTACGCGCTCTTCGTAAAGAAACTATTTTTATTAAAGATTTTGTTTTAAAACCAGAAGATATCATTGTTGAATTACGATCTGCAGGAAATCAATTAGTTGCAACAGATGTTGAATTAGTCGCAGCACTCGATCCCGAGTTATCTGATGAATTAAAAATGGAAGGCATTGCCCGTGAACTTGTCAGTCTTTTACAAAAAGCGCGCAAACAAGGAAATTTCAATGTGGAAGATCGTATTCAAGTTCACATCCGATGCAATAAAAATTTGCTTGCAGCAATTGAAAAAAACAAGGAATATATTGAGGACGAAACATTGTCACATTTGCAAGACAAACCATTATTAAGTTCTCAATTTCAAATTCAGGGAAATATTGAAGAACACACAATTGAAATGAGTTTGAGTCTGTAAATACAAAGATTTAATACGAGGAAATGATCAACTATGGGATGGTTAACACGAGAAATTTCTAAGGTAACAGACGCTTCACAAAAGAAAAATTTTCCAACTGGAGTTTGGGAAAAATGCCCCTCATGCAATGGCGTTACTTTAATGTCCGCTTTAGAAAAAAATTTAATGGTATGTACAGAGTGTGAATATCATTATCGCATCAATGCTCAAGAGCGAATTGAATTGTTAATTGATGAAAGTACATTTATTGAATGGGATCATGATATTGCAAGCACAGATCCCCTAGAATTTAACGACGGTCGCTCTTACCAAGAACGATTGAATCAAATGGCAGAAAAAACAAAACGTTATGATTCCATTATTACTGGTGCTGGACTTATGTCAGAAATCCCTGTGGCACTTGGAGTTTTAGATTTTTATTGGATGGGTGGCAGCCTGGGAGCAGTCGCTGGCGAACGAATTTATCGTTTGTTTGCACGGGCCACTCGAAATAAAATGCCTGTTATTTTATGTAGCAGCAGTGGTGGTGCACGGATGCACGAAGGGCTTGTTTCTTTAATGCAAATGGCAAAAACATCTGCCGCCATCGCACTTCATAGCGAAGAAAAATTACCCTTTATTAGCGTGCTCTGCGATCCAACTACTGGCGGTGTTGCAGCAAGTTTTGCCATGCTTGGTGATTTAAATATTGCAGAACCAAAAGCAATTATTGGATTCGCCGGAAGACGCGTCATCGAAACTATTATTCGTCAAAAATTGCCAGACGATTTTCAAACTGCCGAGTTTTGTATGGAGCACGGCGTTCTAGATAAAATCGTAAAACGATCGGAATTAAAAGATTTTATAACACATACATTGAAGATCTTGATGAATAATTTTTAACCTCATGCAAACAAATCTCAATGAAACTCACGAAAAAATAAATCCTGTTCTTTTACCCTATTTTGAAAAAACTAGAGGAGAAATAGAGGCAGGTTGTCACCGGATTGTTTACTTATTGTTACCTTATTTTGAATCTGAAAACTTTGGAGATTTTTTTTTAATTCCAAGTATTCTTGTGACGGGAAGTAATGGCAAGGGATCAACATGTGCCTATCTGGAAAGCATACTTCGTGAAAATCAAATAAAAACTGGATTTTATTCATCCCCGCATATCAAACACCCGCAAGAAAGAATTCGTATCAACGGAGATCCTATTGGTGAAGAAACTTTCATTCGTGTGATTCAAGAAATTGAAAACTCTTCCAAATTGTATCTCCCCAATGCGTCTTTTTTTGAAATTATGACAGCAAGTGCGTTTCTTTATTTTCACAGAGAAAAAATTGATGTGCTTGTTTGTGAAGTTGGTTTAGGTGGCCGCTTCGATAGCACCAATATTTTATCCCCAATTGTCAGTGTTCTTACTAACGTAACACTGGAACACTGCGATATTTTAGGCGACACGATTGAAAAAATAGCCTCTGATAAGTCTTTTATTTCTAGAAGAAATCGTCCTTTTATTCTTGGTAGAACATGTCCAGAAAGCATGCAGGGGATTCAACGCGCTAAAACTATTATTGGAAGTCGAATTATTTTTTCAGAACAGAAAACCGAGGATGAAAATTTAAATACAGCCTTAACAGCAATTCAAAATCTTCCTCAAAATATTTTTCACTTGAATAAAAATAAAATAAAAAGCGGAATTCAAAAAATGTTTTGGCCTGGCCGATTTGATATTCGCGTCTTTCAATTTTATAAAAACGATGAGCACTCAAAACGAACACTCATTTTAGATAGCGCCCACACCAGCGATGGAACGCGTTACTTTATTGAAAAATATAAAAAAAGTCCTTATGCGCAAAAAAAACCAATCTTTTTATTTGCCTCGCTTAAAGAGAAGGATTGGAAAAAATCTTTAGAACTTATGGATCCATTCGAAACTACAATTATTTTAACAACAATGAAATCAAGCCGCAGCGAAGATGCTTTCCACATGCAAAAACAGATGTCGACAAATTTTAAATCTCAATATTTATGCGAAGAAAATATCAGTTCAGCATTGCTTCTTGCTTACCGAAATTGCAAAGAAAATCAAATTTTAATTATTTTAGGATCGATTGCTTTTTTAGGTGTTATTTTTGAGAAGTTGAATTTTGTTGTTTATGGGCCCTGAATTAGACCTCTTGCCTAACCTAAAGTTCATTAAAAAATTTTCTATTAATTTATGTTTTAAAAACAAAATAAATGTGAAATCACCTTACAAAGTAGGTGATTTGATAAATAGATTCTGAATGGCTTGAAT
>CANJMU010000065.1 GCA_947475135.1 Silvanigrellaceae bacterium | reverse complement strand
TTTCTTTAGGTTTTATTATTGAAAACCGGGATGAAAATACGGCAATTATTACAGTTCCTAGTTGGCGTCATGCGGATGTTTGTGGGACTGCCGATCTTGTCGAAGAATGTATTCGCATTGTGGGAATTGATAATATCCCAGCAACACCATTAACAGGGCTGATTTCCGTCGGAAAAAATGATGCACACTTTGAGCATTTCGAAAAAATTTGTTCCCAGCTTGTTTCCTTAGGCTATAATGAAGTCACAAGTTTACACTTTATGCGTGCCGATGATTTTCAGAAATTAAATCATACAAACATCAATCAATTGGGTGAACCAATTTGTTTAATGAATCCAATTATTGGTGATGAACCATTGCTACACAATACTTTAATTCCAGATTTATTAAGAAAAGTTTCTAAAAATTTGAGCTCTTCTGTTCAAAGCGGACAAATATTTCATTTGTGTCGAACCTTTCAGAATTTAAATTCCAAAGGGGAAAGAGTTTTTTTAGAAAATGGATTGCATCTTCATTTGCACGAGCAGCTTTCACAATTTTCAGAAAAAATGGAAGAGTATTCTCCTGAAAATTCCTATGCATTTTCCCATGAAAAAGATAAAAATTTACGACCATCCGAAACTCCAAGACTTGCTGGAGTGTGCTTTGGAAATAAAGTCGAAAAAAATTGGGACAATCAGTCTAATCAAGAATGGACAATTTATGATGTCTTGAAGCACGTCAAAGAAATTTTTCATGGGATGAAAATTGAGTTTGATTTTGTTCCTATGACGAATTTAAAAGAAGAAGAAAATTTAAAAAATGAAAATTTAAAAAGTATTTGGCATCCATTTGCAGCGAGTCTGCATCCTATGAAACGAGTCATGCTTCGTACAAAAGATAAAAATTCAAACCAATTTGTTACTTTAGGATGGGCTGGTGAATTTCACCCGCAGGTTTGTAAAAACTATGAAATGGATGTGAAATGTTTTGGTTTTGAATTGAATGTTGCGCTCCTTATAAAATATTCAAATACAAAATCACTGAACTCATATGGACTTCCCGTTCATAAATTCCAATCGGTGACACGTGATTTTGCATTTTTATTTGAAGATAGTGTTCATGCTCAGAATATTATTGTCTGTGTTCAGGAAACACTGAGTTCCTTATTTGAAAAAGAAATTCCAGCAGCATTAGAAGATGTGCAAATCTTTGATATCTATAAAGGGAACAATATTGACTCAAATAAAAAATCCGTGACTTTTAAAATCAAAGTCCGTCCATTGGAAAAAACTTTTTTGGATGCGCAAATTCAAAAAATATATTCTGCAGTTATCGATAACGTAACACAAAAATTAAATGCGCAATTTCGACTTTAATTGATGAATCTTTCATTTTATTTTAAGGAATTATTTATGGCTCAACAAATTCGTACGCTTCAAGAACTTCAGTTTGATTTAAAAATTTCGTCTGTTGTTTTTTTAAGGCTTGATCTAAATGTTCCTATGAAAAAAGATCAAATTACAGATGATGCAAGAATTCGTGCTGCCATTCCAACAATTCGATATCTTCTGGAAAAAAATGTCAAAATCATTGCGTGCTCCCATTTAGGACGTCCTAAGGGAACAGGTTATGAAAAAGAGTTTTCCCTTGCAGCAGTTGGGGAAAGACTTGCTGAATTGACAGAAACAGAAGTCATTTTATCTCCCGATTATTTAGAAGATGGATTTTCCAGAATTGTGCAAAATTTAACAAGCAATCAAATCATTTTATTAGAGAATTTAAGATTTTATAAAGAAGAACAAGCAGGCGACGAAAACTTTGCAAATAAAATGACAAAGTATGCAGAGTATTACGTGAATGACGCCTTTGGAACTTGTCATCGGGAAGATGCTTCTATGGTTGCGGCGGCAGAATGTTTTGAACCCGAAAAACGCGCGGCAGGGTTTCTTATTGAAAAAGAAATGAAATTTTTAGAAGATACTTTTCATCATCCTAAACCACCAGTGACAGCTATTTTTGGCGGTGCAAAAGTCAGCGATAAAATTGCAATTCTGAAAAAATTTACGACGATTGCTAATAATATTATTATTGGTGGCGCAATGGCGTATACGTTTTTAAAATACAAGGGACTTAATGTTGGTAAATCACGAACAGAAGACGATAAAATGTCATTGGTCGAGGAAATATTAAAAGCTGCGGAAAATCGGAATGTGAAAATTTATTTGCCGATCGATCATGTGTGTGCGGCTGAATTCTCTGAAAAAGCACTTCCAATCAACATATCGAATGCAGAAATTCCAAGTGATTTAATGGGGCTCGATATTGGATCAAAATCTGTGTCCTTATTTTCCGATGTCATTCAACAAAGCAAACTCGTCATTTGGAATGGTCCTATGGGTGTTTTTGAATGGAATGCTTTTGAAAATGGAACACGGGGAATTGCGCAAGCTTTATCTCTTTGTCAGGGAACAACAATTGTTGGTGGTGGTGATAGTGCCGCTGCTATTTCAAAATTTAACTTAACAGATAAGGTCACGCACGTTTCGACTGGCGGTGGTGCAAGTATGGAACTGCTTGAAGGAAAAGAATTGCCTGGAATTAAAGTTTTAAGAAAATAAGAAGTTTCTTACGTAACAAAAATTTTAAAAATGGATAAGGTGCCAATAAGGAAACGAAAATGATAAGAAAAAAAATAGTCATTGGAAATTGGAAAATGAATAAAACATTTTCTGATGCATGCAAAGATTTTTCATTGCTCATTGACGGGCTAGCAAAAAATCAAAAAAATAATGTTCAAGTTGGTGTCGCAGCACCTGCTCTTTTTTTAAGTGATTTGTCAAAAGTTTCCAATGATTCTGTGTTTACTTATTCTCAGAATATTCACGATCAAGATTTTGGTGCTTTGACGGGAGAAATTTCTGTTCCCATGTTGAAAAGCATGAATTCTAAAATGTTTGCGGGTTCTCTTGTGGGACATAGTGAACGCCGAGTTATTTTTGGCGAAAATGATGAATTCATTGGTCGAAAAATTGGTACGTTATTGAAACATAATCTGAGAGCTATTTTTTGTGTGGGTGAAACTCTTGCAGAAAGAGAATCTCATCAAGTTGAACAAGTTTTAGAAAAACAAATTCGTGGTGCTTTTCAGGCGGCAAATATTATAAATAAAAATCAATTCTTAGATCTTAAAAATAATCCCCATGAGTCTCGACTTGTTATTGCCTACGAACCAGTTTGGGCCATTGGAACAGGAAGAAATGCAAGTGCGCAAGATGCACAAGCAGCCCATCAGTTTATTCGTCATATTTTAGAAACTCTTCTCGATAAAGAAACAGCCAAGTTAATTCCCATTATTTATGGCGGAAGCGTCAAGCCGGATAACGTTACAAACTATTTTCAAGAAAACGATATTGATGGTGCGTTGGTTGGTGGATCAAGTTTAAAGCCTGAGGATTTTTTGAGTTTGATTGGGAAGGTTTAAGATTTCAATGGATTATACGGTTTCCTAACCTCAGTTTCGAGGCGATGCAAGCGAGAGTTGACGCAGTGTACGTACTGGTACACGAGGAAACCGAGTCGCGGCGACAACGAAGAAAATGGGGTTAGGAAACCGTATAATCAAGATTTCCAGAATTTTGGCAAGCATACCCCAGTTAAAATCACACCAACGAAACACATAATTCCACCGCTAATTAAACTGATGTGTACAGAGAATAAAGTTGCAACATATCCCGCCCGTGCATTGCCAATCAGTGGTCCGGACATGTAAGAGATCATTTCCAATCCAGACAATCTTCCGCGCATGGAATTTGGAATACTTGCATTCCAAATCGCCTGTCGAAAAATTCCACTAATGCCATCGGCGCCGCCTGCAAGAATTAAAAAAAGAACAGCAACAAATAAATGATTTGAAAACCCCAACCACAAAATAAAAAATGCCCATAGGCTTGCAGCAATGACAACAGCCTTTCCATTGCGTGTGACTTTATTTGTCCATCCGCTTAATAAGGTAACAAGCAATGTACCAATAGCCATACCCGAGTAAAGCATTCCCGCGGCGTGAGCTCCTCCCCAATTTTGGCTCATGGCAGGAAATAATGCGATGGGAAATGCGAACATCATGGCAACAATATCAATTAAATAGGAACCTAAAATTTCTGGTTTTGAAATTGCAAATAAAAATCCATCTTTAATATCTTTCAATACATGTTTTTTTTCTACGATGGATTCAATTGGATAATTAGATATTAAAAATATTGCAGATAAAGAAACAATAAAGGAACATAAATCAACAATGTAAACAAATTTTAGTCCTAATGTCGAAATTAAAATTCCGCTGATAGCAGGTCCGCAAATGGCCCCTACAGACCATATGAGTGAATTCAAACTACTGACAGATTTAATATCCTGTTGTGGAATTATTTTTTGTATAATTGCAGTCATTGCGGGTCTGTGAAATCCTGATGCAGCTTGAAAAACTCCAACTAAAATGAAAATGATTAACAAAGAAGGCTTTGGAAAAGCAGTGTTAACGACAAAACCAAGGGAACACAAAATCATGATGATTTCGCCTGAAATAATTATTTTTTTTCGATTGATTCTATCAGCATAAGCCCCTCCAAAAATAGCAAATATGACAACAGAGAAAAGTTGTATAATGCTGATGTTTCCGACCATAGAAGAGGAATGCGTTAATTCGTAAACTTGATAAGGTACCGCAACATAGGTCATCATATTTCCAATAATAGAAATGAATTGACCAATAAAAATATATCGATAGTCTTTGTATTTTTTAAGAGGAGAGATATCTAGAAACATGAATGATGTACCCATGAATGAATAATTGGAAAGATCTCATTTTAAATAAAATGAGATAGTTTAATTTCACGACATTTTTTTGTGAGTGTTTGTTTTTTCCATTCAAACCCGCACTTTTCTTTGATTTCTGAGATCAATAATTTTCCATATTCTTCAACTTTTTGATTTAAATTTTCCATCGTAATGGACAATTTTGATTTCTCTAAAAATTCGATCATGTTGATTTTTGGGTCTTCAATAATTTTTAATCTTTCATAATAAAATCCCATTTTTTTGATATGAGATTCACTGATTTCACAAGTACATTTGTAAGTTATTTTTGCAACAAGCTTTTGGCTTTTTTCTTCCTGGGAAATTTCGTCGCAAATACATTCAATATTCCATGTGTCATTATCATTGTCTTGGAAAGTTATTTTTTTGATAGACCATGGAAATTTTTTAGAAATTTCACTGCGCATGGTGTCACCGCCAAAGATTTTTTTTTCATTGTCTCTGTATTTAGCATTGTTAAAAAAATTCATTTTTTCTCCCTGTTTTTTCTTCTTATTCAAGTGTATCATAGGATGTTATTTACAAAAATGATTGCGGTTGTTAAAAATTGACTTTAAGAGGTGCAAGGCATGAAAT
>CANJMU010000064.1 GCA_947475135.1 Silvanigrellaceae bacterium | reverse complement strand
CAAATCCTGCTACAGCAAATTCTGCTACAGCAAATCCTGCTACAGCAAATTCTGCTACAGCAAATCCTGCTACAGCAAATTCTGCTACAGCAAATTCTGCTACAGCAGCTTTCAATCGAATATTGAAACAGCTATTTGAAAGTTTAGAAAGTTCTCATGCATCAATGATTTATCTCTATTTGTGGAGTGAATCCACTCAAGGCAGCATATCATTGAGCGTTGGAAATATTGCCAATGCAACTCGTTATTCAAAAAGAACCGTTCAAGATTCACTGAAAACTTTGCATGAACTTGGGTGGATTTCAAAAACACAAGCAACACAAACTTCAATTGCAACATATACAACATTGAAATCATAGTTGAAAACAAAAGACTTTTTAGACATAAAATAAGAAATATTATTTAATTTAAAAGACATCTTTTACAATACTTGAAAAAAATAGGTGGAGATAATGATGACTTTTTTATTTATTCTTTATTTTCAACACTTTTTCTTATGGGGCGTTGAAAGCTAAATTTATCTTTCGAGTACTCTTTTACAACCCACTGAATTTTTTCAAATTCCAGCAGACTCATTTTAAGTCTGCGTTTTCTATCTTTGATGGTATTTATATTTGTGGATTTTTCGTACCACACATATTCTATGATGGTATCTAAACTGACTTTCCCAATTGCACCAGGATCTATCCATGAGCAAAGCCTTTGATGTAAGAGGACAGCAACATCGCTAAGTTTTCTGACTTCACATAAATCAATTCTTGTATGTTTTACGTCTGAACCGAATATCACACGTGTGATAAGAGGATTTAAAGCGATAAACAATTTGTCTTGTCTTGAGTCGTTTCCATACCCTGAGATTAAATTGAACATCATACGGCGTTTTTTAGATTCAATAAAAATAGTAACTTTACAAAGTCGCTCAAGACACTTTTGAATTTGTGTGAGGTTTTCACTCGCCCAACCAATTTCCTTTGCAAGTTCTCGAAAACTTCCTTTGGCCACGATTAGTGGTTCATTAATGGCATCCCATTTCAGCTTCATATTGTCACGAAGCATTCTTCCTGCTTCTGATTTTGGGTTTACTGATACAAAATCTTTATGATTTCTTCCTGCAAGTGCGACTGTGCATTGTAAAATTCGTAAGTCATCTGCTCCTAAAGGTTCAGGTCCGTAATATTCCACTTTTTGTTTGTCTTCGCCTTTTCCAAATTCATGAATAACTTCCAATTTTAATTTTTTCCGATCCCCTTTTTTCAAGCTTCGAAATAAACCAGGTGTCATACAGTGAATGGGTTCATGGATTGCAAAATCCAGAGTAAATTTTTCTTCTTTGTATGTTGCCAAATTGAAGATATTTCCTTCTTTTTTTGCAAGAGCAGTACTTTTAGAGACTGTCATTTTCAGTTGCTCCTCGCATGAAACGAGTTGTAAAATTGATTGGTTTAGAATTATTTTTTACCTCATTTGACTTTTGTAACGGTGAATTTATTTTCTGAAAATCTATGGGTTTGAGTATACCACCCTGTTCTCTCTTGAGCCAACGATCAGCAATTGGTGAACCATAATTCATTTTAGAATATACGTATTTTACGTAAAATTTTCTTTCTGTATCAGGAATATCCAATTCCTTGGCTTCCTTTTGAGTCATCGTGACTAAATTAATTTGTAATTTAATGTTGTCAGTTAATACGGAACTTCCACGACTTGCTTGTTGGTCTGAGCTCGTAGACATGGTGGCGCTATTTTTATTGGTGTGATGCAAAAATAAAATGCTGGTATTATTTTCTTTTGAAATATTCCCAAGAAGTTTAATTAATTCAGACATTTTACCACTATCATTTTCTTCAGAATTATGGAAAACACGCAGAGTATCAATAATAACTAGTTTCGAATCCTTGCTAATATCTTTGACCCATTGAAACCATTTTGAATCAAAGATATCTGGATTTTGTCCAGAAATAGAATAAATTTTCAAATTCTGATTCAATTTTTCCATTTGTTTTTCTGTGAGTAATTTAGAGAAATTATGAAGTCTTATCGCTGTAATATTTTCAGGATCTTCTCCGGATAATAAAATGGATTTTCCTGTGACTATTTCTCCTCCAAAGCCAAGTGTGTCTAATCCACAGGAAATGCAGACACAGGCTTGAAGTGCCCACATAGTTTTTCCAGTTCCTCCGCTACTCACAACACTTCCAACAATACCACGAAGAAGTCCTGGAAAGATAAATTCAAGCACAGGTGGAGGGTTTTTTAAAACGTTTAAAATGTTCATGGGTGTTAACAAGAAGAAAAGATTATCGTCATTCAAATTTATGTATTCTTTTAATTTAAAATCAATTTTCTCTAAATTTAATGAGTTTTTGATTAAATGATCGTTGATATCATTTTTTTCATCGAAATAATGCTCGAAGAAATTTTGTTTCCAATACTCTTTTTTTTCTTTTGAATCACATTTTCGAAATAAAGAATCTTGAATTTGTGAAGCAATTTTTTTTGCTTTTTCAGTGTCATGAAGACAAATATAAATTTTTTTAAAATCAAGAAGAATATTTGTCCATTCATCATCCCACGTGGATGAAAAAGAACAAAATCCAATAACAGACTTTGTATTCAAAGAATTTTTAGAAAAGAAATAGGTATTTAAAGATAGCCAATCTGGTTCGCCTTCACAAAGATAAATTTCTTCTTTTTGAATCAATTTTTTTGCAAAATAGAGTCCTGTCGGCATTGGAGAAACAGAAGGTTGTCCTAAAACTTTTAATGTGATTTCTTTATTTTTAATATTTCTTTGGAGGTGATGAAAAAATCTCCACCGAAAGCAATGAATATTTCCATCCAAGTTAAAAATAGGTATCAAAAGTCCTGAATACTCTTTTTTTCCTTTAATTAAATTTAGAATTGGAGACCAAAGGTTTCCCATTTCATTGATGAAATGATTTTCTTTTAATTTTTCATGACCAGAGAGTTCAATCAAATTTTCAATTTCTTTGATTGCTGGCGTAATGTCTCTGCAGCCAAGTTTCCATGCAATTTCAGAAGATAAGTTTCTTTTTTCAAACCATTCTAGTGATTCTTGTGTAGGTCGGATCTCTTTTACAATACGATACAATTCATTTTTAATGGAAAAGTCTTTTTGCAGAGGAACAACTTTTTCTGAAATGATTTGAGGTATTTTTCTTATTTCTTGTTTCGAATATTTATTTTTTAATTCTAATTTTTTTTCTGTTTCAAAATAAATATTGTATTTGTGTGACAAAAATTCCATGGATTCTTGAAAAGAAAAGCCTTTAATACTTTGCACAATTCCAATTGCGTCTAAATTTGTTTGACATCCAAAACAATAGGCATGATTTTGATAAACAGCCATACTTGGATTTTGATCTGGATGAGAAGAATTTAAGCAGGAAATATTTGTACCATTGAATGAAATTCCAAGAGAAGAAATTAATTCTCGACAATCCACAACCTGTTTTATTTTTTCCACAACACCAAATTTCATTTTTCGCCTTAAAAAATTAATTGTTAATATATGCAATATGTATCAAATATTCTTTGATAGTTTGAATTCCTAGGGCGTTCGCTTTTCTTGCAAGAAGCGTTTCAATCCTTTTTGTCAGATGTATTTTTTTATAATAATATTTCTTTTTTATTTCGCAGCATGAGGGTTGCATTTTTTCTAGTTTTCTATTTGGTTCCATTTGATATTCCATATTGAATCCTTTACAAAAAAATTAGATTTATGAAGAAAAATGATTAAAATTCAGAAAAGTTCTTTGAGAAACAGGATTGCTATATTCTTCTACAATGGAAGAAAGTTCAGGGTTATTTTCAATAGGTGTAAAGTTTCCCTGGTTGTCTGGAAAACTTTCTATTAATTTATAAAAACCTTTTTTGAAATAGTGATATATTTTTGTGAGATCTTCGACAGGGTTATCAGAATGATCCACTCTGAGATCAATCACGGGGAAATTTTTATTTTTATGAAACACTTTAATTCCTGCGGATTCTCGGCCTCTTTTATCACCTTTTGTTAAATGTCCTGCGTGTAATGATTCTATGAGTCGATCTCCTAAAAAATCATTAGAATTCATTTCAAAAAATCTAAGCATTTCTAAAAGAGTTGTTTCATCTGCAAGCATATTTCCAATGCACACAGAATTTTTTGAAGTTAGATATCCTGTGAATGGTGCTGTTTCTTTGCCAGGATAAATTTTAATGTCTCCAGTCAATGGAACAAAAGCAATTTGTCTTTTATCAAAATAAACATCTAATTTTTTTAAATTTTTTATAGATTCATCAAATGTTTTTCCAGCAGATAAATCATTCAAAATAATATTGGAATAGCTAGGTGATACTTTTGCTTGGAAAGTCATAATTCCAAGATCGTATTTTCCGTGCAATACAAAATTACTGATAGCTGGCATGGCAGAACATGTAGCCCCTCCAAAATAGGTGTCATCTCTGCCAAGAATAGTGAATGTCATTCTTTTTTTCCTTCCTCAAATAAAAAAATAAAATAAAAGACAAGATTTCAAAAAAAAGAATTGGATAGATAAAATTTCGAGTAGAATTGATATTTTTTAAATAGACTAATTCAGAAATTTGACTCATGAGTATTTGAGAAGAAGTTTGAGTCAAACCAATAATTAAGATGGAATTTTTATTTTCATAAATAAGTTTTGAGCTTAGATATAATATAGGTGAAAAAACAAGAGAACTAAAAATAGATAAAATAGACATAGAAATAAAATACAAAAATCCATTTTTATAAACAATTGTTAGAAATAAAAATGGAAATGATATTGCTGTTAAAATCATTCCAACTAAAAATTTTTCGATTTCAGAAAAGTGACGTGAAAAGTTTAATTTTGGTATCAAAAAACATGAGATAGAAATAATAATTAATGATGTCATTGATGTAAATGAAATTAAGCTTTTTTGTTCTGGATGTATAATGGATTTGTAAATTGGAATAAGTACAAAAATAGGAATCATAATAAGGCATCCGTAGGAATATATTAAAAAACTTTTAATAACTGAATTCCAATGAAAATTAGATTCTGAGTGTTGATTTTGATAACAAGAAAAAAATAAATTTCTAACAAGATAGGCAAAAATACATAGAATTCCGGTCAATAAAAATAAAATTCTATAATTCCAGTGAAAATAATTTACAGTAAAATAGGATAATTTAGCGCATACAGATCCAAGAGTAAGTAATCCAAACAAAATTGATAGTAATTTTGTTTTTTCTTTTGGATCAAAAAAGTGAATAAATTGAATAAGTATAGGAATGTCAGACCCACAACAAATACCTTGAATAATTCTCATAGAAATTAAAACAACTGTGGATAGAATTCCAATTTGAGAATATGTTGGCAAAAAAAATAAAACAAAATTAGCTAAAGCGGTTAAAAAAATTGAAAATTCAAAAATATGTTTCCAT
>CANJMU010000063.1 GCA_947475135.1 Silvanigrellaceae bacterium | reverse complement strand
GACATCATCAATATTCACACCTAAAATAGGCGGAACATCCAAGGGTGAGGGCAAATAATCGACAATAGCATCTAAAAGTGGCTGCACACCTTTGTTTTTAAAACTAGATCCCACAAAGATAGGAACCAACTGCATTTCGAGAACACTTTGTCTTAAACATTTTTTGAGTAACTCAACAGAAACAGGTTTATTTTCTATGACGCAATCGGCAATTTCATCGTGAAAATCGGCCAATTTTTCACACAATTCATTACGTAAAAGCTCACAATCTAATTTGTATTTTTCTGGAATTTCTTTTGTTTCAAAGGGGGAATCTTTTTCGTCATTTTTCCATTCAATCAATTTGAGCTCAACAAGATCAAAGACACCTAAAAATGAACTTTCTTTTCCGTAAGGTAACTGCGCTAAGGCCACATTAGCTTTTAATTTTTCTTTCATAGATTCAAGGCACATCTCGTGATCGGCGCCGACTTTATCCATTTTATTCAGAAAAGCGATGCGCGGAACTTTGTAACGATCGGCTTGACGCCAAACGGTTTCAGACTGGGGCTCCACTCCGTTGGCAGCATCAAATACTGCCACAGCCCCATCTAAAACTCGCAAAGAACGTTCTACTTCAATCGTAAAATCCACATGCCCGGGTGTATCAATTAAATTGATTTGATGATTTTTCCAAAAGGTTGTTGTTGCAGCAGAAGTGATTGTAATCCCTCGTTCTTGCTCTTGCACCATCCAGTCCATAGTCGCCGTGCCCTCGTGGACTTCACCTAATTTATAATTTTTTCCTGTGTAATAAAGAATTCTTTCGCTTGTTGTTGTTTTTCCAGCGTCAATGTGCGCCATAATTCCAATATTTCGAAATAATTTTAAATCCATAATCGTTTCTCGCTTTTTTATTCAAGATCAAACGCTTTGACTGTGCTTTGCTGATATCGATTTCGAAAAATAAAAATCTAAAGCTGCACAAATATTTCTTAAAAAAGGCAATCCATTTTCTGTTACCTTAATTTTAAAATCCACTAAAGTAACAAGATTGTCCTCAAGAAGCTCCTTCATATTATTTTCTATCAATTTTAAATTCTCATTTGAAATTTCATTTTTATCTATTTTTGTTTCACGAAAGCACGCCAATTCCATAATGCATTTTTTAATCGCAAGATCCTCTGGTGAAAGCGCCATTCCATTTTGAATATCCAATAAATTGTTTTCAATGGCATTTTGATATTGGGGAAGTGATTTGTAATTTTGCGCATAAGCAATACCCGCATCACTGATGGAAGACACCCCTAATCCTATTAATAATGGCGTGTTTTGTACTGTAAATCCCATGAAATTACGATGGAGTTTTTTACTTTTAAAGGCACGATACAGTTCGTCTGTTGGCAGGGCGAAGTGATCGAAACCCAATTCAAAGTAACCACTTTTTTCAAAAATTTTCTTGCCAGTTAAATACAATTCATATTTTTCTTGTCCCTGCAAACGAGACAAATCTTCAAATTTCTTTTGACTTGGTTTTGTGCTTGGCACATGTGCATAACTATAAAATGCAATACGATCGGGCCGCAATGTTGTCACAATATTTGCAGTTTTTGTCATGGTTTCTTTGCTTTGAAATGGCAAACCATAAATTAAATCGAAATTAATCGACTGGAAGCCGATTTCTCTGGCATAATTTGTGCAGAACTCAACATCAGAAAAGGATTGATGACGATTCACGGCTTTTTGAACGCGTTCATCAAAGTCCTGAACCCCTAGACTTAATCGTGAAAAATAAAACCGTTTCAGAACATTCAAATGTTCTTTTGTTGTCACGCCAGGGTGAGCTTCAATGCTAAAATGAGGATCTTTTGCAATTGTTACCATTGAAAAAAAACGCTCAAAAAAGGACCCTAAACTTTGAGGTGACATAAATGTTGGCGTGCCACCACCAATGTGCAATTCTTTCAATTGAAAATGTTTTGGAAAAAATTCTAAATAAAGCTCCCACTCTTTTAAAATCAATTTAAGATATTCATTTTCTAAGCTGTGATTTTGAGTGATAATTTTATTGCATCCACAAAAATGACACAGACTTTCGCAGAACGGAAAATGCATATAAATAGAAAATTCATTTGTCGTTGAATTTTCCCCGATTTTGTAAATAGATTCCTTCCATTTTTCCAAATCTATTTTTTTTTTCCAGTAGGGATAGGAAGGAAAACTTGTGTAGCGTGGAACAGGTTTATCGTATTTTAAAAAAAGATTTTTTTCATTTTCAAACATGAGACTTCTTGCATAACCTCATTTATGTTTTTCAATTTCCGCAATAATTTTTGCCTTTGGTAAGTTCCCAACAATTTCACCAACTTTTTGTCCGCCTTTGAATATGCCCATAAAAGGAATATTGCGAATATTAAATTGAGCCGCAAGTTGGGGTTCGCTTTCCACATCCACTTTACAAATTTTTACAATGTCTTTTTTTTCATCTGCAATTTGTTCTAAAGTAGGAGCTAAAGCCCTGCATGGTCCACACCATTCTGCCCAAAAATCAACTAAAACAATTTTGTCATTTTTTAAAACTTCGACTTCAAAATTTGCATTTGTTACCTTATGAACTAAGTCTGACATAATAATATTTTCCTTTTTCTATCGATGTCTTCAATCGCTAAGCTAAGGTTTGAAATCACCCCCAGCCGCCAGAAAAATATCACAATAATTCTTAAAGAACGAGTAAATTTTAGTTTGACATTATTTTATTAACAATTATTTTTTGTCACTTTCTATTTATGATAGAGAGCAAAAAAGGAGAAACTTAATGAGGGCAGTTAAAAAACAAGAGGATGAATACGAAACTAAAGTTGAGTCCAGAGAGTTTTGAGGCTATGTTTGCATTAGCAATGCGTCCGAACAAATTGGGGCAGATCATACTCTATGAAACAATATTTATGGACACTTGATAGTGGAAGGCTGCAATATCAAAGCTCATACCAAAACAGCAATTTAAATTGGATATTTTTACCAGGAGGGCCTGGCCTTGGTTCTGAATCACTCATTGATTTGACTCAATTATTAAAAAATAAAATCCCCGGTGTCCTATGGCACTTTGATTTACCCAATGATGGTTCAAATATTTTAACAAATAAACCAATTTCAAATTGGCGTTCAACCATTATTCAAGCCGCCACAGCATTTGAAAACGTTATACTAGTCGCGCATTCATCTTCTGGAATGCATCTACAAACTATTCCTGAGCTAGAAAATATTTTACATGGACTTGTATTGATTGGTTCAGCGCCAGACGCTTCTTGGCAGAAAAAATTTGATGAGTATTGTAAAAAAAACACCACTGCTGAAATGAGAAAAGCTGAGAAAAAATATATTGAAAATCCAAATAATGATAGCTTGCGAAAATTGTTAATTTCCTCAGCAAAAAATTGTTTTGTTACGGAAGAATCATTACAAAATGGGAAAGAATTATTTGCTAAAATTCCAATAAATCACAAGGCAAGCGAGATTTACTCAAAAGCTTTTGATTCTGAAAAATATAAAGCAACGTGGATACCGCAAGACATTAACACATTAATAATGTCGGGTTCTAAAGATTATATTACTCCATTAAATTTATTTAAAGATAATAAAATTTATCAAAGAAAAAATATTTTAATAAAAGAAATTTTAGGAGCAGGTCATTATCCTTGGTTTGAAAACCCAAGCGAAATTGTACAAGCATTTATGGATTTTTTGAGCAAATTGGATTATGCAATGTGAAAGTAACTCATCCTCTGACTATGGGACAAATCAAAAACATGACAAAACAGCGCCAAAAATTACACCTCTCCATTTTTTTTATTTTGATAGAATTTTTTGTGAATTGGAACAGCCACGCCCAATCACAAGAAGCCAATAAACTGGTTCACATAGCCACTTTTAATATCCTTGCACCATGCTGGGTCATTCCAAGTCGTTACCCAGCAAGCAGCGCTCCATTCCTCGATAGGGCGCTCCGAAGAAGCCACATCATTGCTTACTTAAAAAACGTTGCATCAAGCACAGATATTATTGCTCTGCAAGAAACAACACCGATTGAATTTGAGTATTTTAAACAGGCTCTGCAAAAAGATTTTCTATCTTTCAATGTTTCCCATGATCCCAACTACTGGTCAAATTGGAAGTCTCCTGAAGTACCCTGGGAACCTAATGGAGTTGCCATTTTTGTTAAAAAAACATCTTTCAGTCATATTGTTTTTCATGATCTTGCGCTTTCTTCAGATGGAAATCATTCCGCTTATTTTGAAGGTGTTGAAAGAAAAACCGGAATTGCCGTCAGAGCAGCATCTGTTCATCTCGATTCCGATCACAATGAACTCATTGAAGCAGAACTTAAAGCGCTCCTCGCAGTGATGCCACCATCGAACTTAACTCGTGATTTTATTATAGGTGATTTTAATACCAATACAGAAGCAATGGCCGTCAAACCGCACTTAGTACAAGCTGGATTTTCTGATGTTCTTTCTTCTTTGGGACATGAAGAATGGACGAGCCCTTATTCCGATGGCGATTACACATCAAGAGAATGGGGAATTATCGATCATATTGTGACAAGGAATGCTGTTCCACAAGAAGGTCACGTCAATAGCTTTGGACTTTGGAAAAAGTATCCCATGAATGAAAAAACAAAAAATCAAGATCTTCGTATTACAGCGAATTTACAAACAAGCGGATCAGATCATTTTCCCGTATCCTGCACGGTGAAGCTTTGAAAAAAGTTTCCTAAAGAATTTTAACAACAAAAAGAAATTCAATGTCTTTGTTCCCTCTTGTCAAGTTTCTTTCTTTTTGTTACCTTAGATCCTGATTACCTTTTTCACCTCAATTTTTAGAGTGCCATGAAAATATAATTTCTTGCCAAAAATTTAATCCATAACGTAACATTTCAATTCAACACAATAATTTTATATATTTGGAGACTTTCTTATGTCGTCTCTTGTTTCAGCACATCAACTTTCCATGTGTCTGCCAGATGGTACTCACCTTTTTGATGATTTCAATTTTTCCATTGGAAACGAAAAGGTCGGACTTGTGGGAAAAAATGGCCTTGGAAAAACCACACTTTTAAGATTGATTGCCAAAGAAATTGAGCCTAGAAGTGGTGAACTTATCACTTTTGGAAAAGTTTCTTACATGCCACAAAAAATCAATGATTTTTCATTATGGAGCATTTCAAAAATTTTAAACGTGGATAAAAAACTTTTATCCCTAGAAAAAGCAGAGAAAGGCCTTGCCACTGAGAAAGATCTCGAACTCATTCATGACGATTGGGGCGTAAAAAATCAGATTCAAATGATTTTAGAAAAATTGAATTTAAACGATTTAACACTGGATAGGCTTGGACAAACACTCAGTGGTGGTGAACTTATTCGTGTTTTATTTGCAAAAGTTTTGCTAGAAAAACCAGATCTTATTTTACTTG
>CANJMU010000062.1 GCA_947475135.1 Silvanigrellaceae bacterium | reverse complement strand
CCTACTTATTTTCCAAAAACATTGGAAAAAAGATCCCGAACGGTGGTTACCGTGGAATTATTTAGACACGATTAGTTTACTTAAATGAACACGCCAAATATTATACTTGTATTGATTTTTCGTGTCTAACTGGTTTTCTGGGAGGACACTTATATTTTTCCTACTAAAAATTCAGCCAACAAAAATCCTGTCGACCTAACAGCCGATCGTCGAATTCCTTTCAATCTTATGCTAAACGAAGACTGCGATGATGTTCTTAGCGACGTGAGAGTACCGGCGTTTTCAAATAACATAGCCATGTATGCAATCATGTCATCCTCAATAGCGGTCCCTACTTCTGCAAAACTGAGCTACCCTGCCAGCACCACACCAATACCTAAAATTCAGTTGCAAAATTACTGTGAAAATTCAGATGTTTACTTTTTTTCCACAGACCATAAATCACACGGCGAGTTGAGCTTCACTCTGTTCCCAATCAATTAGCGCAATTTTTCCTCCCGAATAAATGACAAAGGGTATTTGTTAATTTTATTTATTTTTTATTAAAATACATCAAGGCTTTATTTGATTTTAATTTCTAATAAATAAGAGGTTTATTCTGTGAAATCGAAAATATCTGTCCTTTTTTGTTTAGGATTTATGAGTGTATCGACATTTGCGCATGCGATTTTTAATATCGCCTATGTGGAAGTGAATTCAAATCCAATGTCAAACGTGGCGTGTTACCTGAATGCGGAAACAAAAAAACCGTTTTTTACAATGGCCTCTATTTTTGGCGCTAATATTAACGGAACCGATCCCAATCATCCAGAAATTCATCTGAATCCTGGGATTGAGGACATGATGGCTCACACGACCCAAGTGAAGGATCTTCAATCGAAGGGAATTCGGGTTTTAATATCTTTGCTTGGAAATCATCAAAATGCAGGTTGGTCTTGCATGACAGAGGATTCTGCTGCGCAAATTTTTGCAAATCATATTGTTGAAATGGTGAATAAATATCATTTAGATGGTGTGGATATTGATGATGAATATTCCGAATATTGCCAAGCTAACGACACATCGCTGATTATGATTGCAGAAAATATTAAAAAAAATCCTCAGTTCCAAGGGAAAATTTTAACAAAGGCTTTGTGGAGCGATAGTGATTATTTTTTAGCAAATTATCATGGAGTGAAGTTAGCAGATCTTTTAGATTACGGTTTTGAAATGACTTATGGAAATTCCTTTTTTGAGTCTCGTGCCAGCTTTTATTTAGAAAATGGAATGACAAAAGATAAATTGTCGTTGGGTGGATGGACAAAAAATTCTTATGTATCATCACAAGATCTTGGTCATTATTTAAAAGAAAATAATTACGGCGGTGGAATGATTTATGATGTGGATTCTTTTTCATGGGATTATTTAAATCATTTTTCACAGGGTGAAACTGGAGTTGGTGTGACTTTAGAAGAAAATTGTTTACGCTAAAAATTGTTTTTTAAAATGAAAAGATTTAAAAATATTTTTTAATCACAGCATCTCTTTGGCCTGATTTCGACCATTTTTTAAAAAAAGCATTAAATGCATGAATTAATGCCACATCCCTTTTTTTTGCGGCAACAGAAAATTTTTGAACGGGTAATTTAATAGGTAAGGAAATTAATTTATCTTTATAATTTTTTTGAATGCTACGAACATATGTCGTGTCCGTTGCCAATGCTTGAATTCTATTTTCCATAATGCCAAGCAGTAAATTAGAATCAAGATTGAATCTTGTAATCTGTGCTTTTCTCATTTGAGAAGTGAGGAAAATATCACTGGTATATCCAGTTTTGACGCCAATTTTTATATTGTTATTATCTAAATCATGAAGGCTTTTTATTTTTAAATTTTCAGGAGTATTCTTTAATACAATAGAGATTCCGTTGATAAACACGGTGTCACTGAATAATAAAACTTCTGAACGTTCTGGTGTGACTGTCATGCCGGCCGCAATCATGTCGCATTTGTTAGAAATTAATGCGGGAATAATTCCAGAAAATTCGTACTGAACCATATTCAATCGAACGCCAATGTTTGCTGCGAAGTCTTTCATCATATCGATATCATAGCCAGTCCATTCCCCTTCTGAAGTCATCATTTCAAAAGGTAGAAAGCCAGCATCAGAGCAAACTTTTAATATTTTATTTTCTTGGATTTTTTTGAGGGATAAATCGTTTGCAGAAGCAAAAGAATGGAGTGGAAAAAAGAGTGTACTCCAAACAAGATACAAAAATGATTTTTTCATACTTGGCCTTCCGTAAATAGGCGCAAAAAAAGAACAAAGACCCTATCGGTTCTAACTTCAAAGGACTTAAATAGACCTCTTGCCTAACCCCATTTTCTTTGTTGCGCCATCGTCTCGGCTTCCTCACATATCAGTGCATATGCTGCGTCAGCTCTCGCTCCGCGCGCCTCGAAACTGAGATTAGACAAGAGGTCTAATAAAATAAAAATGAAAAAAGAGGAATATTGTAAATAATAGAAAAGAAGATAAAGTAACAAAAAATGGTCGGGGATGCGGGATTCGAACTCGCGACCCTCTGTTCCCAAAACAGATGCGCTACCACTGCGCTAACCCCCGAGACTTAAACATTTTACTTGCCACAGTCTAGAATTAAGTGCAAGCTTTTTTACGAAAATTCTTCTTTTAACGTGCTATCAACTGAGGATCTTCTTGTGACGGTTGAAACAGTTGCTATGCTCACAAAAATTATTCATCAATCAGCAACAAATTCATTTAAAGTTGTTCAATTTGTAGAATGTAATACTGCAAAAGAATTTCGCGCTGCTGGGGAATTTCATATTGAAGCCAAATCGGAAACAAAACAGAGATATCGGTTATTTGGTGATTGGACAACTCACTCAAAATTTGGACCACAATTTTCAATTCAGCATTTAGAAGCAGAACGACCAACAGACCTGCAAGGATTGATTCCTTTTTTAGCAGATAATGTGAAGGGAGTTGGGCTTGCCACAGCAACAAAATTAATTGAAAAATTAAATGTTAAAAACACAGAAGAATTTTTAGATATTTGTAAAAACGATCAAAAAAAACTTTATGAGATTTTTCCAGGAAAGAAAAAAAAAATTGCAGAAGCCATTTTTCAATCCATGTTTCATGATGAAATCTATCGCAGTGTGGCTATATTTTTAAGGGAACACGCCATCCCTGAAAATTTTGTTAAAAAAATATTTGCGAAATATAAAGAAAAAACTTTAGCTGTTTTAAAAGAAAATCCTTATCGATTGATCCATGACTTGCGGCGTGTGGGCTTTATAAAAGCAGATGCCATAGGTCAAAAATTAGGAATTGTACCAACGTCATTATTCCGTATTGAAGCGGCATGTGCCTATGCCCTGGAGCTTGCTTTAGAGGACGGACACACCTGCTTGCCACGAGATAAACTTATTCAAAAAATGATTTCTGTTTTAGAGGTCAATCAAGAAAAAAATATTTTTTCTTTTGATTTTGTGCTTCAAGAATTAAGAAAAATTTATTTAAATAATAAATCTCAATTTCAAAATACTTTTTTGATACGAAGTTTGCCAGAATTTATGGGTCTTTCTAATATTCCTTTATTTTATTTGCCAGAAATTTTTCATATGGAAAATGAAGTTTTGACAGCTTTGCAGTTGTTACTTTACGAGAATGATATTTCGAATACAAAAGAAAATGAACTGAAATTAAAACTTAAGAATAACGAAACAACATTTGAAGCCGAATTTCCAAGTATTCCTTGGGCTCAATTATCGGAAGAACAAAGCGAAGCCATTAAATTAAGTTTTTTTTCTCAGATGATGATTTTAACCGGTGGGCCTGGGTGCGGAAAAACTTTTGTTTTAAAATCAATTTTTGAAATGCAAAAAAAATTAAAACGAGAAATTGGTTTATGTGCGCCTACGGGATTGGCTGCAAAAAGAATGTCTGCAAGCATTGGTGATAGAGCCTATACATTGCATAAATTATTAGGTCTTGGTCAAAAAAAAGAAGAAAACAATTTAGAAGATTTTGACGTCGATGCCGACATTTTAAAAAAAGTGAATTTGGTGATTGTAGACGAAAGTTCCATGTTAAGTTTGGATCTTTTTCGCGCATTGTTACTTTCTTTGGGGCCAAATAAAAAATTAATTTTAGTTGGAGATGCGGATCAATTGCCAAGTGTGGGTGCAGGAAATTGTTTGAAAGATTTAATCAATTCAAATCAAATTTCTGTTGTAAAGTTAACAAAAATATTTCGTCAAAGTTCCCTAAGTCCCATCCCATTTGCGGCGCGACAAATTATTCATGGGCAATATCCAAAGTTTGAATTTATTACAAGAAACCCAATATTTTCTAAAATAGAAAATTTAGCATTGTTACCTTGTTCGCAAGATCAATTTTTTGATTTATTGCTTCAATTTCTTAAAGTAACAATACCGGAGGTTTATAAAAAACATCCGATTTATGATTGTCAAATATTAGTTCCCATAAGGAAAACAAATGTTGGTCAAGAAAATATTAATAAATTTATTCAGGAACAGTTTAATCCTTTAGAAAATATTATTGTTGAGGTTGATACGGAAAAAGAATGTGAATTGCAATATGGAAATAAAATAAGAGTTGGTGATAAAATCATTCAAACAAAAAATAATTATACTTTAAAAGTTTATAATGGTGACTTGGGTTTCTGTCATAAAATATCAAAAGTGGATGGAGATATTGAAGTTGTTGTTAAATTTGGAGAGCGGTTTGTGACGTACAAACAGGAAGAAAAATGGGATTTACAGTTGTGTTATGCAATGACGGTGCATAAATCTCAGGGGTCAGAGTTTCCTATTTGCATCATACCAATGTTTGGTTGTTACTATACGATGTTGGATAGAAATTTGCTTTATACAGCTGTCACAAGGGCAAGTCAGTCGGTCATTCTTTTTGGTGAGGAATGGGCCATGAAAAAAGCCGTAGAAACGCAAAATGCAATGAATCGGTTTTCGGCGCTGAAGGATTTACTGAATTCCCAAAAAAGTGCCCCTGTGGATTCGGTAATATCGTAGAAACCCTAATGACTAGGGCGGAAGCCTCGCAAAACTCCTTTAGGCGTCTTTCTAACCCGACGAATCGAGGAAAGCATGCTCACCGGAAATTCTTCAGCTCCCTGATAAGTTGAATTGTAGGTTTCACACTTTTAGCGCAAACCCAAGGGGCAATTCCAATATCGGATTTTTTTGAAAGAAATTCAAGATTTTTCTAGGATAAACTTCAGTTTGATAAAAAATTTGACGACAAGAAAGGTGAAAAATTGTCCTTTTTTTGAGGTTTCTTCTTTGTGCTAAGTAAACACCCGCTGGATCATTTTCAAGATCTTATTATTGTGAAAAAGATAAAAGAAATCATTGGAAAGTGGTGGAAAATACAAATTCATTTTACCGATCCAGAAGGTTATTTG
>CANJMU010000061.1 GCA_947475135.1 Silvanigrellaceae bacterium | reverse complement strand
TAAACTTAATCCTGCAGAACGTGAAATTCCGTCCATACTTTCCCGAGAATAAATTCTTTGTGCTTTGATGGCATTGCAAACTCGCTGCAATTCTTCTTTGCTGGGCGGGACAAGTCCAAGACGACGAATTTCTTGCAATGTCACCTTCAGGGCTTCCTGCGCATTTTCGGTCATGCAGAAAAAACCAACACTGAATAAACCTTGAGGATATTTTGGTGTGTAACAGCTGGCGTCAATGCTTGTGACAAGCTGCAATTCTTCACGCAATAAACGAACCAATCGAGACGAATCGCTTTCCCCTAAAATAGCCGACAGAACGTCCCATACGGGCATGTCATAATCGTCCAGGGTTGTGGAATAAGTTGCGATTTGCAATCGAATTTCTTGCCAAGGGCCACGTTTTAAAATGACGACGGGCTCGTGCAGAAATTTGTGGTTTTCTTGGGGCGAAATTTTTGGAAAGGACTGCAGCGCGGGGCGAAATCTTTCTGGCACAGATTTTGGAAGAAAATTTTTTGTCACAGATTCTAAATGTTCAATCATTTTTTCAATTTCAAAATCACCAGCAGCAATAAAAATCATATTATTAGGAGCATACCAGCGCTTATAAAAGTCGTGTAATAATTCCCGATCGAAATTTTTCACAACGTCTTGAAAACCGATGACAGGACGTGACAAACGAGTGGTTTCATAAATTTTTTCAAATAAACTATGGGACAAAACCGCAGAAGGACTATCTTTCGAACGACGAATTTCTTCTAGAACGACTTCTAATTCTTTTTTTAATTCGGCCTCATCTAAAAGACTATTTTCAACCACATCAATGAGTAATTCTGTTCCCTTATACACAAAGGAACTAGGTGCACTTAAATAATAATTTGTGTGATCAAATGTTGTGTAGGCATTGATATCTCCGCCAGCAGCTTCGACAGTGGTTGCGACTTCACCCAATCCGGAAAATTTTTTTGTTCCCTTAAATAACATGTGTTCAAGGACATGGGACAACCCACCTTCTTGTTCTGTTTCGTCGATAGAACCGACTTTCACCAAAACCTGAAGGCTGACAATGGGGGCAAAATTCGTGGAGTGCAAATAAACTTCCATCCCATTACTAAGGTAACGGTGAACGATATGTGAGTCCTGTTTTTGAAAATTTTCATTGGAGTTCAATGTCATACATTTTCCTTCACTGTTTTTAAAAAATCGGCGGCAAGTCGCAATCTTCGACTGACAATATCTTTTCCTAAAACTTCCATACATTCAAATAACGGCGGAGTTTGAGCACTGCCAGTCACAGCAATTCTGACGGGCATAAAAACATCTTTTGGTTTTAAATTTTTTTCCGTTAAGTAATGATGAAAAATATCGTGAATTGTTGTGTGATCCCAATTCTCGCACACATCGAGTTTTAAAGAAATCTCATTCAAAAGACTGGCGGTGTCTGAAAAGGTTCGATTTTTATTTGCAAACATTTCTTGTTTTAAAACAAGATCCCCTTGAAAAAAGAAATTGGTATTATCGATAAAATCTTCGAATTTTTCCACACGTTCTTTAATCAACGGAATGATTTTTAATAAATAATCGTCGGAAAAAACATTTTCCTTCAGTAAACTTAGCCAGGAGTGATTGCTTTCTAATTTTAAATATTGCCCATTTAACCAAGACAATTTTTTGAGATCAAAAACGGGTCCACCCAAAGTCATCCGATCCCACGTGAAGCCTTCTGTCATTTCTTCTGTGGAAAATAATTCTCGATTGTCCCCAAAATTCCACCCCATGAGGGCTAAAAAATTACGAAGGGCCTTTGGCAAAATTCCCTTGCGGCGGTAGTAGTTAATGGATGTCGGATTTTTGCGCTTGGATATTTTTGATTTGTCGCCGTTACGTAACAAAGGCAAATGACAAAATTCCGGTCTGTCCCAGCCAAACATATCGTAAAGCATGACGTGTTTTGGTGTGGAAGAAATCCATTCTTCGCCGCGAATGACATGGGAAATTTTCATTAAGTGATCGTCCACAACAACAGCTAAATGATAAGTCGGAAAACCATCGCTTTTCAGCAAGACCTGATCGTCCACACCATCATTTTCAAATTCAATATTTCCACGTAGCCTATCTTTAAATATGGTTTTTCCAGTCACAGGCATTTTCATGCGAATGACATGATTTAATTTTTCATTCAATTTTTTTTGAATGTCTTCTTCAGGTAAATCACGACAGAGCCGGTCATAACCAGAGGGTATTTTTTGTGCCTGTTGAATTTTTTTGAGTTCATCTAAACGTTGAGTTGAGCAAAAGCAGCGGTAGGCATGACCTTTTTGAATGAGAGTTTCTGCGTAATCACGATACATGGTTTTACGTTCGCTTTGTTTATAGGGGGCATAAGGCCCACCAATATCGGGACCTTCATCCCATTGAATTCCAACCCATTTGAGAGCATCTAAAATCATAGCTTCACTGTCACTGCGATATCTTTTTTGGTCCGTATCTTCAATTCGAATAATAAATTTTCCGTTATTTTTTTTTGCAAAGACGTAATTGAACAATGCAATATAAGCGGTTCCAATATGCGGGTCACCTGTCGGACTTGGGGCAATGCGGACGCGAACTTCTTTGGCAGGGGAGTGGGATGCTGATATCATATTTATCTTCCTTCAAAATGCTTGAACAAAGCGGTTTCAGCTTGTGGCACAATCGCTTGAGCTTCAACGGTTCTCATTATAGAAAGCTTTATAGAAAGTGAGCTAAAATAGCTTAAAGTTGTCTCTAAAAGCTTCACAGACTTCACTTGTTTGACCGTATTTAGAATATGTTCTGTTTCTTCATAAGGACGGTCAAAAGATAATGTAGTGATTATTTGAGCTACATGGGTTGTTACATTAAAAACAACACCGCGGATCAATTCCATAAATAGCACACCCTTTTTTAAATCTTCTTCCTTTTCTAAAGAATAAATAGGAAGCAGTGCACTGCAGCTTTTTTCATCAAAAACATATTCACCAACCGCGCCACCACTTTTAGCATCATAAGGATTTTGTGCAGCAAATCGTCCCTGTGAAATCATGAGGAGACCATTCCTATCCCGGGTGAAAGGTGGAATGCTTCTTCCTGTAGATTCCCGACCTTTTAAGACATAAAAATAACCCAATTCACTTTTTCGACCCATAAGTTCATCATAGATAATAGAAACAACGGTCTCTTTGGACACCGTTTCCCCTGTATCAGCTAAAGCTTGGCCAATAAATTCCTTAAGAAGCTTTTCTTCTATTCTGAATTCAGGTTCTTCTAGCGTTGAAAATATAGCGAATTTACTCAACACATTTTTAATAGCTTCTTTCGTTTCTTTCACAACCTGTTCTTTAGTTTTTTTATTTGTTGGGGGAGGTGTGTTTGGTGGAAACTCTCCTCTCATGCCGGCATTAATAGACGGATCTGTCAACAATGGCACTCTTTCTTCCGGTGTGTCGTCATCAGGACGATTGTCATCGTCATCTGCTTCTGATGTTTGTTCACTTCTGTTTTCTTCGTGACAATACTTTTCATAACAAAACATTCCAGCGGCACAGAAAAGGGCACCAATCCCACAAACACCTAATGCGCCAAAAACAACCAAGCAAGCGACCATATAAGGGTCTGTCCAAAAATCAGAAGAAGAATAATTGTCACCTAAAGATATTTTTTGTTTCTTTGATGTTTCTTTATGAAATTGAAAACTCAATTGAACTGGAACGTAAGATTGATGATTCTCTGACTTTTTAAAATTCATTTCAAATAAATGCTTTTCATCGTTGATTCTGTCATGTTTTAAGATTTGAAAGGCAACACTGAATTCATGATTTTTGGTTGGAATTAAATAATAATTGAATTCTTCTGCGCCTGTTTCGCTAAAAAAACCATTCCAGGCATTTTGTGTTTGCGGGTCAGTGGTTTTGTCTAAAGAAATTGAGTTTTCCGCAAAACGAAACGTTCCATTGGAATTGTTTTCTAGTGACAAAAGAAAACAATTTTGTGTGATTTTATTTTTACACAGAAGAACTTCTTTTTGTTCTAAGGAACCATTTTTATTTTCAACGTGATTTAAAATAGTGCAAAAATAAAAGTTTTTGGGTGAATATTCATTTTCAGATATTGCCAAAACTTGTGGTGTTATTGTTCCGTTATTATCTGTAAATTCTAGTGCAGCCAATCTATTATCGGGTCTTAAAAACACAAGGGATTTTTTATTTTTTGTTCCATGTTGAAAAATAAAATGAAAATGATCACCCCTGTTTTTTGTATGATTTTTATTTAAAATCGAAGAAAAACGAAAAGCCCAATTGTTGTGCAAATAGGTGTTGTCATCCAAGATCAATAAATTTTCCATAGTGTAAAATTTATCTTCCTGATTTTTTGTAAGACGCATATATTTATGCTGTTTACCTAAACTATCGATCACAAGGAAACAAGAGTTTGAATCATCCAAAAGAAATTTTGGCAATGCATGAAGGGAAGAATGATCGGAAAGTTGGAAATCTTGAATAGGAAAACTTTTAAAATTTGCAGAATTATTTTCTTTTTCTAACGCAATAACTTTATAAGTACGATTATATTTATCCATCATAACCAAAGATAATTGTAAATTTGGATTTTCCAATTTTTCTTGGTCATTTGGAATCAGTGGACACACCAACTGATCGTAGGGACTAAAAAGAATCTGACCGCTGTTATCAAGTGTCTCGGGGCTTAATTTGCCAACGAAACAAAAAGCTGAGTTTTCAAAATTTGTGACTTGAGTTTCTCCGAAATAGAGAACAGGACAACCGTTTTCAACAGAAACAATGATCAAATAAGGATTTTCAGAATTTGTCAGCTGTCCGACATTGAGTACTTTGCTAAATTGTTCGTACACAGATGAGTTATCTAAAACTTCACCTACGGAAAGCAAAAGTTTTTTTTCGTAAGGAAACATAGAATTCATAAGGTAAAGATTATTCTTTTCATCAACAGAATAAAATGTTTTGAATTGAGTTTCCGTTGCTCTTGCAAACAGGGATTCTGTCACAAAAGGTAAGCAGGAAAGCAGGGACGTATTTTTCATAAAAGCGCGACGATTTGAAATCATCATTTTATTTCTCCATTTCTTTGTAAAAAATATCTTAAATTATTTCCTACCAGTTGATCTTTTTCTAAATCTAAGTAGTTTCTTACTACAATAACATAACTACGGCATAACTCTAAAAGAAAAATATTGAAAGTCCAACCAGTATGAGCTGATGAATCCATTCTCATCATTATCTAAAATAATGCATCAGTGTCTCTGGTATTTTTGGATCTAAAGCAAAACGCCAATGCTGACTCAGCATATCGTTCATGTGTTCTATTGTTTTTTGAAGTAAATCCAGATCGGTTATTTTTTTGAATTCATTTTCGATTGTCTTTTGATGAACAGAATTATTTAGGATTAATTTTTTCATTTCCTGTT
>CANJMU010000060.1 GCA_947475135.1 Silvanigrellaceae bacterium | reverse complement strand
GTTTCCAACACTAAATTTTTAAAAAATAAAATCAAATCTTCAGAAATTTTTTTTTGAGCAAAAGATCCCATCGAATGTGGAGTTTCTGTAAACCATGTCATCCATTTTTTCAGATCGGTGATTGAATTTTCTTGTATTTTTTGGAACAACAAAGAATCCGCCAAAACAGTTTGGTAGTAAAGAAACATCAACGAAACAAAGACAAGGACGGCACGCATATGAGAATTCTCCTCACCAATGATGACGGTTATCAAGCACAAGGGATACAAATATTGTATCGCTGTTTGAAAGATCTCGGACATGATGTCAAAATTGCCGCACCGGCTTTTCAACAAAGCGCAAAATCCCATGCCATGTCCTTTTACGCGGCAATTCAAGTGAATCAAATCAACGAAGACATTTATGCGGTCCACGGAACCCCTGCAGATAGCATTGCAATTGGCCTTTCCTGCATTCTGAAAGACTGGAAGGTGGATTATGTGGTGTCGGGCATCAATCATGGATTTAACGTCGGCATTGACGTCAATTACAGTGGAACAGTTGGGGCTGCGACAGAAGCCGCATTGCTTGGGTATAAAGCGATTGCTGTTTCGATGGACACCTTTGATGCAAATACTGAAAAATGTGCACAGGGTTTTCTAAAAACTGCAAAGTTAATCGGGTCTATTTTAGAAAAATCAAAAGAGTTTTCTTGGCCTGAGTTAGAAATCTTGAATGTGAATGTTCCTCTAGACCCTAAAGGCGTGCGTGTTGCAGACTGCCAAGGAAAATCCCTTTATGTCCCACATATCGAAGAAATATCAACACAAAAACAAAAGTACTTAAATATTTATTTAATCGGTGGTATGGAACGCGTGGAACCAACGGATTCATCCCAAGATGTCTCTTATGTTTCCAATGGTTTTGCCACACTAAGCTTTGTGCAAGCAAAACAAAGTAGTACTTTAAGTAACAAAAAGCTGGAGTCTCATTTTTCAAATTTAATCTTATGAAACTAAAAAATGTCACTTCTGCAACTTCTATCGCTTCTCAGAAATCCACTTGGGCAAAAGAATTGTCCCAAGGTCTTATTTCTACCAATCAACTTCTTGCCAAAAAACTAATTCAAGAAAAAGATATTCCTGTCATTCAAAAAACACAAAAATTCTTTTCCACACGAGTTCCCCAACAATTTGTTTCAGAAATTCAAAACCAAGAAAAATCAATTTCCAATCAATTTATACCGTCTGAAAGTGAACTTCATATTTTCCCAGAAGAGCTGGAAGATCCTATTGGCGATAAAAAACACGAGCCCATCAAAGGGATTGTTCATCGTTATCCAAATCGGGTCTTATTCAAACCGACGTTACTTTGTGCTGTGTATTGTCGTTTTTGTTTTCGTAAAAATCAGGTTTCCCATTGCGAAAATAATCTCCATGAAAAAGAAATTTTAAGTGCGATGGAATACATTAAAAATCACACTGAAATTTGGGAAGTGATTGTGACTGGTGGTGACCCTTTAGTTTTAACGGACAAACAATTGGAAAATATTATCCTTCTTTTTAACGATATTCCACATCTTAAAATCATTCGTTTTCATACGCGAATATTCACAGTCTTGCCGTCTCGAATCAATGAAACCTTGCTCAATATTTTTCAAAAATCCAAACATCAAATTTGGATGGTGTGCCACATCAACTCCCATGCAGAATTCACAGACAATGCCAAAGATGCAATAAAATTCTTTTCTAAAAGCGGATTCCCAATACTGCTGCAAAGCGTTTTATTAAAAAATGTGAATGATTCTTTCGAACAATTAAAATTATTGTTCGAAACCGCTGTTGAAAATTCTATTAAACCTTACTATCTGCATTATTTAGACTTGGCCCAAGGCACAGAACATTTCCGTGTTGAATTAGAAGAAGCTCTTCATTTATATGAAAATTTAAGGGGGAAATTATCTGGTTTGTGCATCCCCGATTTTATGTTAGATTTGCCTCAGGGCTTGGGAAAAATTTCTCTTAAAAATTCCCCTTACAAAAAAATCAATTCCACAACATGGGAATTTCAAAGTCCTCTGACAAAGGAAACAGTTATTGTCACTTATCCCAAAAAAAACAGCCCCCCTACAAACGAGAACATTTTATGAATTTAATTCAAGAAATATTAAATGAGCATTCAAAACATTCCCTACTCTCGCTTCAAAATAAAACAGCCCTTGTGACTGGGGCGAGCTCTGGTATTGGGCTTGCTACGGCTGTTTTGCTTGCGCAAGAAGGCTGTCATCTCAGGCTTTTGGCGCGCCGCGGCGATCGTTTGAAAGAAATTCAAGATCATTTTAAAAAAGAATTTCCAAATATTACAGTTTCTATTTATGAAATTGATGTCAACAACTCTAAAAAACTCATTCAATTATTTGAAGATAAAGTTTTTGAGTGTGATATTTTAATCAATAATGCAGGACTTGCGCGTGGTCGCAGTAAAGTTACAGAACTTTTAGATATTGATATCGATGAAATGATTGATACCAATGTAAAATCTATGGCAAAAATATCACGTTACTGCGGTCGTTTTATGGAACAGAAAAAATCGGGCCATATGATTCATTTGGGAAGCATTGCCAGTCATTTCGCCTACGAAAATGGCTCTATTTATTGTGCGACAAAATATGCTGTTCGTGCATTTACTTTATCTTTAAGACAAGAAATGCATTCTTGTAACGTTCGCGTTACTTTAATTTCCCCAGGAATGGTTTCCACCGAGTTCAGCCTTGTTCGATTTCGTCATGACGAAACTCGCGCTGCTCAAGTTTACGAAGGCATCGAATATTTAACAGCAACGGATATTGCACGATCGATTGTTTCTGCATTAAAAGAACCCACTCATGTTAATTTAGATGAAATTATTGTCATGCCAACAGTTCAAGCCCCAATGACCTACAAAGTTCACAGAAAAAACACCCCTTAATCGAGATTTTTATGAAAATCAGCACTCCATTTATTTTCTTATTTTTTGTTACCTTTTTGTTACCTTTTAACATCTATTCACAAACAGTTTCTATGGAAGATCTTGTTTCAGGAAGCCAAATTTACAAACAGCTCAATACAAAAATTCCATTGGACCTAGATTTTACAAATCAAAACAATCAAAAAATAAAACTCAAAGATTATTTTAAAGAAACTCAGGTTTTAATTTTAACATTGAATTTTTTCCGCTGCACAGGCCTTTGTCCCATGCAATTCCGAAATTTAATTGATACTTTAAATCAGATCCCCGAAGAAATTCTTAAAAAAAACAATTTCCATATTGTTTCCATCAGCTTTGATCCCACAGACAGTGCAGAAAAAGCAAACCTCATGACACAAGCATGGAAGCCTCTTGTAAAAAACAAAAGTATTCAATGGGATTTTATTGTAGGCAGTGGACAAAACACTGAAAAATTGGCCCACTCTATGAATTTTTATTACACTTTGGAAGATGGATTCTACAATCACAGTGCAGCCTTATTTTTTATTGATCCTCACGGGACATTTAAAAAATATTTGTTTGGATCTGTTTACGAACCAAGTGATTTTATTCATGCTTTGTATGACACAACCCTAAATCATAAAATTGACCTAACCTTCAAAGAAAAGTTAGAATTTTTGATGACTCGATTTAATAATATTCGCGGAAAATATATTTCACTTTTTTAATCAATCCTTCGAATTTGAAAATTCATTTTCACAAAAAGGTTCCCAATGAAAAAGCGCTTTGAAGATACCGCTACTTATAAAACAATTCGCTCTTTGGCAAAAGTCACGCGAACTATTTTTCATTCTGACATGGCTACAAATCGCATAGACAAACATGAAAAAACCCATAAATGGTATTCGGTTTTATGTTTAACTGGTGTGGATTATTTCTCGACCATTGCCTATCAGCCAGGAATTGCCTTGATGGCCGTTGGCGCTTTGGCTCCATTTTCAACACTCTTGCTTATTTTCATCACTCTTTTTGGGGCTGTGCCAACATACATTGAAGTCTCGAAACGTTCTTATACGGGGCAAGGTTCTATTGCTATGCTCGAATCTTTGCTGTCAGGTTGGAACGGAAAATTAGCTGTCATTGCACTCATTGCTTTTGCTGTGACGGATTTTATTATTACAATCACACTCTCTGCCAGCGATGCCGCCGCCCATCTGGTCGAAAACGTTTATTTTGCGAATCATGTTGGACATTCTTCCATTTCTGTGACTTTATTTTTAGTTGTGATGCTTGGAGTTGTTTTTTATATTGGGCTTCGCGAAGCCATTACGGTCTCTGTCATTGTTGTTATTCCGTTTCTTATTTTAAATTTTATTACAATTATTTTTGCCTTACAGGAAGTCATTCATCACCCTTATTTGTTTGACAATTGGTTTCATGATCCTCAATTCCGTGTTGATTATTTTTCATTATTTATCATGAGTGCCATCGCTTTTCCAAAACTAGCTTTGGGCTTAAGCGGATTTGAAACAGGTGTTTCAGTCATGCCATTGATTGAAAATGGGGTTGAAACAAAAGCGAATGCTTACCCGACAGTGCGTATTAAAAATACAAAATATTTATTGATTGCTGCCGCAATTATTATGTCTTTTTATTTGATGACATCCAGTATTGTTTCCTCTGTACTCATCAAACAAAGCCAAGTTGCTGATGGCGGAGAAGCCGCAGGACGGGCTCTTTCCTATTTATCACATAAATATGTTGGAAATTTATATGGAACTTTCTATGATATTTCTAGCATTGTGATTTTGTGGTTTGCGGGAGCTTCTGCGATGGCAGGACTTTTGGCGATTATCCCGCGTTATTTACCACGCTTTGGAATGGCTCCAAAATGGGTCGAAATCCG
This sequence comes from Silvanigrellaceae bacterium, assembly GCA_947475135.1. Next base: position 611 of record CANJMU010000060.1, on the reverse strand, counting down.
CAAGCCTTTGGTGATCTTACTGACAGTTATCAGCATCATTATTGTTGTTATTTTTAAAGCCAATGTGAATGCACAATCTGGCGCTTACGCCACAGGTGTTTTAGCTCTCATTCTTTCTGCATCTTTTGCGGTGACACTCTCATTTTTCAAAGATTATAAATCTTCCCTTAGAAAGCAACATTTCAAAAAACTTCTTTATTTTGCAATTGTTACCTTAGTGTTTCTTTATACATTCTTAGATAACATTATTGCACGGCCAGATGGTATTATTATTGCCTCAATATTTTTTATTGTGATTGTGCTCTCAAGTGCGATTAGCCGCTGGCGACGCGCTTTTGAATTGCGTATTGAATCCCATAAATTTGTTGATGAAGAATCTTCAAAATTATTTGAATCGATTAAAAATAAAAAAATCAATTTACTTCCGATTTCTTCCCATGATTCAAAATGGTTTCATTACAAAAAAGAAAAAATACAAAAATATTATAAGCTCGATAAAAGTGTGGCTTATTTAACCATTCACTTGCGCGACGACCGAAGTGATTTTTTATCCCCACTGGAAATTCGCGTCAGTCATATGAAAGATGACTACTTTTCCTATTGGATAGAAG
>CANJMU010000059.1 GCA_947475135.1 Silvanigrellaceae bacterium | reverse complement strand
TAAAATGATGCAAGAAGTCTATTGAAAAGGTACAAATAATATGAATGAAAAAATAATAAATTCTTCGTCTTCGTTGTTTCTTTACAATACTCTGACTCAAAAAAAAGAGCTGTTTTCGCCAATACGATCTCGAAAAGTTTGCATGTATTGCTGTGGTGTGACTCCTTATGGAAACACCCATATTGGTCATACACGAACATTTTTCTCCTATGATTTATTATTCCGTATTTTAAAAGACCTGAATTATGATGTTGAATGGGCCCGCAACATCACAGATATCGATGATAAAATTATTCAGAAAGCTCAAGAAGAAGGTGTCACATGTCGCGAAATTGCAAATCGTTATGTAACTGAGCAGGACGAAGTCCTTAAGTTTTTTCAATTAAAAAAACCCGATCATGAGCCTAAGGTAACAGAACATATTCCTCAAATTATTTCTTTAATTCAAACGTTAATTGAAAAAGAATATGCTTATCCTTCTTTATCTGGTGTTTATTTTCGTGTCAGAAAATTTTTGGAATATGGAAAATTAAGCAAAAATAATATTGAAGAGTTATCCAAAGGTGTCCGCATCGAAGTCGAAGAAACAAAAGAGGATTCCTTGGATTTTGTTTTATGGAAAGCCGCAAAACCAAAAGAAATATTTTGGGAATCTCCTTGGGGGAACGGTCGCCCGGGCTGGCACATTGAATGCTCTGCCATGATCCAAAGTTTATTTGGAAATTCAATAGATATTCATATGGGTGGTCGAGATCTCATTTTTCCTCACCACGAAGCAGAAATTGCGCAAAGTGAATCCGCTCACGGAAAATTGCTTTCGAATTATTGGCTGCATACGGGAATGGTGACGCTTTACGGCGAAAAAATGAGCAAAAGTACCAATCATTTTGTAGGAATTAAGGATTTTTTAAATAAGTATCCACCCGAAGTTTTACGACTTTTTTTTCTTTCTGTTTCCTATACGCAGTCCCTGGATTTCACGTTTGAAATTGTTCTTGAAAATTTAAAAAAATTATCGCGACTGTATCGATTTGTTTCCTTAGTGGAGAGTTATTTAAATTTTAATCCTATTTCAAATAGAAACAAAAAAGATTATGAAAAAACTATTTTTTCAGAAATTCCAAAAATGAAAAATGAAATGCGTGAATTTTTATACGATGATTTGAATAGTAGCGCTGCTTTGTCGGTCTTTTTTGAATTTGTTCGTAAAACGAATTCGTCGCTTTCTGAGATGGAAAAAACGAATTGTCAATTGAGTCCAATGGATCGTCATAATTTGGAAAACCATTGGTACGACCTTAAAAAGTGGATGAAAAACACCCTTGGTCTTTTTCAAATGGTCAGCGACGAATTTTTTCGTAATTTATTAAAATATAATTTAGTCAACGAAATTTCTATCGATCAAATTGATTGTAAAATTGAGGCAAGAAACAAGGCCAGAGAACTCAAAAATTGGAGCCTTTCCGATAAAATTCGAGATGATCTTTTCAAACAAGGAATTCAGATACAAGACACACCTTCTGGGACAAAGTGGACCGTTGTTCTTTAATTTGTTATTAACACTTGAGATACGCAAAAAGTCTATTTTTAGGTAAGAGGATTGAGATATGATAGATATTCATAAAATAGAAAAAATGATGCAGCTGATGATGCAAAATGGATTTGATGTTTTACACGCGGAAGGCCCGACAGAAAAAATTTCTCTTGCAAGAAATGGTGCGAATTTAATTCTACAAAATAGTTCTCCTGCACAACAAAACACATCTCAAAAACAAAAAAATTTAGAAGAAAATACAATTATAAATCCAGTATCCCATCCAACACCAGATATTCCGAAAGAAACATTGCCAAAAGGTGAAACGATCACCAGTCCTTTTGTTGGAACATTTTATCGTTCGTCTAGCCCCGCTGCTAAATCCTTTGTAGAAATTGGATCTCGAGTTAAAAAAGGGCAGGCTCTTTGTATTGTTGAAGCCATGAAACTGATGAATGAAATCGAGGCAGAAATTGACGGTGAAGTTGCGGCAATTTTAATTGAAAATGGAAAGCCTGTGGAATTTGGATCGCCATTATTTGTTCTCTCTCCAAATTAATTCATCCTTCATATAAAGAAGCGAAATATTTATGAAAAAAATATTAATTGCAAATCGCGGAGAAATTGCTGTTCGAATTATTCGCGCTTGCCGAGAATTGGGAATCAAAAGTGTTGCGGTTTATTCCAAAGCAGATGAACACAGTTTACATGCAAAATTAGCCGACGAAGCTGTGTGTATTGGGCCTGCAGAGAGTAAGAAAAGTTATTTAAATATTCCTGCAATTATTGCGGCAGCAGAAATTAGTGGTGCCGATGCCATTCATCCTGGTTACGGATTTTTATCGGAAAATGCTAATTTTGCAGATATTTGCAATAAATGTCACATCACGTTTATTGGTCCTACTGCAGAACAAATGAAATTATTGGGTGAAAAAATTTCTGCCCGCGATGTGGCCCGTAAAGCGGGTTTGCCATTTCTTTCTGGCTCCAAAAAAGCGTTAGAAAATGTGGAAGAAGCTATCAAAATTTCTCAAGAAATTGGTTTTCCTGTTATTTTAAAAGCCAGTGGCGGTGGCGGCGGACGTGGCATGAAAATTGTTTACAAAAAGGAAGATTTGGAAAAATCATACCTGACCTGTCGACAAGAAGCTGTTGTGGCTTTTGGAAATTCGGAAGTTTATATTGAAAAATATCTTGAAAGTCCAAGACATATTGAAATTCAAATCATGGCGGACAAGCATGGAAATATTGTTCATTTAGGTGAGCGAGATTGCAGTGTTCAGCGTCGACATCAAAAAGTGATCGAAGAAGGCCCCTGCAATTTATTGAATGCAAAAGAGCGTGCTAAATTAGGGAAATATGCAATTCAATTAGCAAAAGAAGTAGGTTACCACGGCGCCGGAACGGTTGAGTTTTTAATGGATGAAAATAAAAATTTCTATTTTATGGAAATGAATACTCGCATTCAGGTGGAACATCCTGTGACAGAACAAATCACCGGGATCGATTTGGTTCGCACTCAGATTCTTGTCGCCTGCGGTGAAAAACTTCCTTTCAAGCAAAGCGATATTCAAATTCGAGGCCATGCTATTGAATGCCGCATTAATGCAGAAGATCCCAAGTCTTTTGCACCGTGGCCTGGGCTTATCAAAGCTTATAGCCCTCCTGGGGGCCTTGGAGTGCGCGTTGATGGCTTTGTTTACCACGGTTATACAGTTGTTCCCTATTACGATTCCATGCTGTCTAAATTGATTGTGCATGCAGATACCAGGGACTTGGCAATACAGCGGATGAAGAGTGCGCTCAGTGAATTTATTGTGGATGGAATTCGCACGAATATTCCTTTGCATTTAGAAGTTTTAAATCACCCAGATTTTATCAACGATTCCCATTCCACGCGCTTTTTTGAAAAAGCAGGATATATTAAGGCAAAATAGAAAAGAGCCCTTTGCATGAAATTTTTATTTCCTCACTTTTATAAAAATATTCCGCCTCAAATCTTAAAGCCCATTCAAAAGTGGTTTTCACTTTTTTGTGTGGCCTTCCTTTTTTTATTGGTTAGTTGGGGTTACGCGCTTTTTTGTGTGGGAAAAGATGTTGAACAGGGAAATATCTATCGCATTATTTATGTTCATGTTCCTGTTGCTTGGTGTGCCTTTTTTTGGGTTTTTTCTGCCTTTGTTTTTGGAATTCTTACATTTATTTATTCAAAAAAACAGATCATTTATGATAGAAGTTGTCATGCAGCGAATATTCTTTCTGCTTTATTTAGTTTTTTAGTTTTATTGACAGGAAGTGTTTGGGGAAGACCAACCTGGGGTGTTTGGTGGGATTGGGACCCGCGATTAACTTCGAGTTTGATTATGTTTATTTTATGCTGTGCTTACTTAATTCTACGTCATTTATCCAATGATCCTCGTCAAAATAGAAAGATGGGAAGTTTTATTGCAATTCTGAATGGTATAAATGTTCCTTTGGTTTATTCTAGTGTGAACTTATGGAGATCCCTTCATCAGCCACAAACATTTATTCAAAAAACACATAATTCTTCTTTAGATATTGAGTTGACATTACTTGTATCCACAGTGACATTATTTTTACTAAGCATCACGCTTTATAAAATAATTCGTTTTGCGATTTCTGTTCAAGAAAATTTAGAAATTGCTCGGGAGAATCAACAATGAATTCCTTCGAAATTCCAAATTGGCAGTATTATGTTTATGGGTCTTATTTGTTTGTTTTGTTTTCGATTCTTGTGACGGCACTTTATTTTTTAAGATCTTTAAAAAAGAATTTAAAATCGTTACATGATGAAGGCTATTTAGATAAAGGCGATCAAAAATGAGTCGTAATACACTGATTGGAGTTTTCGTCATTTTTGTTTCTTTAGGGACTATTTTATTTCAAGCAACACGTAATGGCGCTACAATTACATTTTTTACACCAGAAGAAGTTTATGCAAAACCTGCACATTTCAAAGAAAAAATATTTCGCATGTCCGGGTTGGTTCAGCAGAACTCAAAAGTATGGGATGCAAAAAATTTACAACTTCATTTTAAAGTCACAGATTTAAAAGGGCACGAATTTTTAGTGGACTATCATGGTATGCCACCAGATTTATTCAAAGAAGGTCAGGGCGTCATTATTGAGGGGCAATTAGTAAACAATAACTTCACACAGAAACCATTTCATATGACAGCAGATTTGCTTCTTGTGAAACACAGTGAAGTCTATGATTCAAAGCAGGATCATGCCCAAATGAAGTCTATGAGACTGTTAGAAAGTATGGAAAATCCTCAAAAAGGGGATGCGTTGAGATCAATGCGATAATCTGAGAGGTTTTATGAAAAAAAATTCAAAAGGATTTTTGATTTCTATGCTGCTTGTGGGTGTCTTTCTCGCTTTTTTACTTTTTGGTTTGAAGCAAAATCCTAATTTTAATCCTTCCCAGCTTTATGGAAAAAAGTCCCCGGATTTTCAAGCCAAGGTAACGGACGGTCATGTTCTTTTTTTTCATCAGTTGGCACAGGATGGGCGTTGGAAAATTTTAAATTTTTGGTCTTCTGGTTGTTCCATTTGTAGAAATGAGGCCCCTGAGCTTGAAAATTTTTATAAAAATGTGAGTTTAAAATCCAACAAATATCCAGAATTTATTAGCATAAATATTCAAGATAACGAAACAACAATTCGTGAGTGGCAAAGCCACTATCAGCTTACATTTCCGGTGCTTGAAGACACCAATGGTTTTGTTTCCTTACAGTTTGGTGTGACGGGAACTCCTGAGACTTTTTTGATTGATCCCGCAGGAATTGTTCGATATCGCATTGCTGGTGAAATCGAAACAAAGACAATTCTTCATTTTATTTCTTGGTTAGACTCTCATCAGCAGGCCAAGCAAAATGATGCTTTGCGTGCCTACGAAACCCTTTCAAAATCTCAATTATGACAATTTCATCCTCTGCATTTACAAAAATTAATGTTTCCTTTCTTT
>CANJMU010000058.1 GCA_947475135.1 Silvanigrellaceae bacterium | reverse complement strand
TTTCAGAAATAAAAATTGAAGTTTCAACAAATTCATAAGACCCAGAATTATTTTTTTCTAGGGATAAAATAAATGGCTTCCCTGTTTTTAAATTTTTTCCTAGCAACACTTCTTTTTGTTGATGCTTTTCATTCAAAGAAAGAAGTGTCGTGTAAAAGCAATAGTCTTCAGGAAGGTAACATTTTTGTGAAATTGCTAAAACTTGAAAGAAATAATTCTCATTTTCATTCTGAATTTTAACGCAAGAAAGGCTGAAATCCGAACGTAAAAAAATCATCGATTTTTGATCGTCTTCGTCATACTGAACGATGAGTGATGGCAAATCCCCTTTTCGAGAAAGACGATTTTGTAAAAATACTGACGGATATTGGAAAGTCCATTGGGACATTAATTTTAAATTATTTTCTAATTGACAAATGACTTCGAAATGAAATTCATTCTCGGACCAATTGTTATTTAATTTTAAGTAAACAAGACTTTGAATGGTTTCGTCTTGCAATAAAAAATAATTTTCGTTGTTATGAAATAATTGATTGGAAAGGTAAGATAATGTTGAACTATTAGGAAGAATAAAATTGATATCTAGCGGAAAACCAGAAAGTTTTGAATTTTCAAAATGAACAATTTTATAGGTGCGACTCCAAGAATTAAAAAACACCATAGAAAAATCTAAATTTGGTCTTGCCTTTTTATCAGAATCACTTGGTGATAAAGGACAAACTAAAATATCATCCGAATCTATCATTTGTTTTCCATTTTCATCGAATGAAAGATCGTGAAAACTCGTTAAATAATTCAGTTCATACTTGTCCTTTGCAAGGTTATCTATCTTAGCGATATAAAAAATGGGATCGTCATTTTTTAAAGAAACAAGAATTAAAAAAAGACTTTTTGTTTCTGTGCATTGCCCAACGGATATTGGAATATCATAAGCCTGGTAAACAGAATTATTTTCGAAAACTTGGTTAGGTGTCGCTAAGACTATTTTCGAAAAAGGAAACATTAAGTTCACAAAGGACAGTTCATTGTTTGAATCTAAACTCAAATAATATTTTGAGTTTTCTTCCTTGCCATAAACAAATGATGTATCCAAAGCTGCCGCAGCTATGGGAAGAACAGTCGTTGTTGTCCATAAAAATTCTCGTCGCGTGAAATCCATTGCACACTCCTTTTTTTATTTTTATTCGATTCTATTTTTATAATCTTGGAAAACAATTAAAGAGTCAACTCTTTCAACACGGCAATAATATTTGGATGGATGATTTTATTTTGATTATCAATTTTAAAATACTCGCGAAAGGTTTCCAAAAATTGCATTTCCTGAAAAGACAATTTTTTTTGAAATGTCGGAACAGACTCGTTTAAAATAATCTTAGAAAAACCTTTGAGACATGCTGATAGATACTCGGAAAATTGATCCGCACAAATTCCACCTTGTGACGACTTCATCAACCGCTCGACTGATTTTAATAGGGCAGGAACAGCAAAGTGCTCGTTAAAAGGAAATTCATCCTTGTCTGATGGTAAGGCAATTTCGTGCAAAGCTTTTAAAAAAAACCGAAAAATGGGACTTTTGGAATCGTTATCGCAGATCACAAAATTTTGTAAAACAGGTTCAAGATCGACTTCATTTGAATCCGTATTTTCCAAAAATGTACGCACAATTGTAATGACATCCCAAGGAAGCAGAAATTCTCCAGTTCTAGCCCCATTCTTCAATCGACCAGACAAGGCAGTTGCAAAAATTGCACGAAACTCATTTAAAGATAAAAAAAGTGTGCCTTGAAAATTGATATCTCCTGTAAGATGCTTTTTGCGAAAATGAACATCCTCAAGCTTGGAGATCTCTGCATTACTAATTTCAGAACCCGGTTGACGTCTGTCTATGACTCGATAACCACCATCAGGGTTTTTTGGGTCTATTAGAAAAATGCTGTTAGGGTTCTTTTGCGGAACACTTAGATCATTTATTGACGCTGCTACTATTTTCTTTACTAAGCGATCAACACCGACCCTTTTTAATTGAGAAGACTTTTCCTGATAAACTAAATCGAGCTTGAAGCCTACTGTATATATCAAACTCAGCATTACCAAACCTGCCACAAGATCATATCCCGCGTGTTTCTTATATGTTCCTCCATCGGCAGCATCTGTAATAGCAAAGAGCAATCCCACGAGTCCAAAGACAGCAGCGCCACCCAAAAGGGTGCCTGAAATCCCCTCCGTAAGTTCAGCATAAATTGCAGTCCTCACTGAATTTTGAATGTCCGAAGAAGGAGAGGTTTTAAGGAACATTGCATTTGTCGGAATATTTTTTGTTTTATGGATATCTGAGTGCCCAATATACGTATGACTCTGTTCATCAAATTGAATAAAATAGGGAAATTTTTGCAAATCACCCTCATTCAAACGATAAATTAAAAACGGATAACAATTTTGAAAATCACTTAAAAAATCAGTAGAGACAGAAAGAAAATATTTTTGATAGATGGTGACGGATGGGGAAAGATTGATGATTTCCATATCGAGCAATCCAGGATGATTCAAAAATTCTGAAATATTTTCATTGGTCCCGTCCTTTATTTTCACATGGATCTTATTGAGATGGAAAATAGGAATATGAGGATCACACTCAATCACATAAAAATTAAAAGCCCGATCGCTGTCAGAACACATCACAAGAGACGGTTGTTCAGGTGTGAAATTTTGAATGACCTGAAATCGCAAAGACGTATCGACATTTTCAAAAAGAGGACTTTCAGATATGAACAAAATTTGAGGAGCCCAGGAATTTCCATCATTGAAAAACTGAATTCCAAAAATATTTTTTTCTTCCGGATTTAAAAATATCAAACAAAAATTATTTTGCGCGATCTGAAAGGTCCCCAAAAGTTCTGTCCACATAAATCCGGCTTCAATTTCTTCAAGACTTGGATGGGAAAAATTCTTTTTATGCGTTCCCAGCTTTGTTTCCAATTCTTGATTGTGAGTCATTGTGCATAAATTATAAAATTCAGATGTCACTTCATCAAAACAAAAAAAACTCATTTCTTCGCCGTAGATGACGCGGCAAAAAACATTTTTCAATCCTGGAAATAGCTGAGGATTGACAGCATAAAACTCCTCACCCAAAAGAGCATTGCAAAAATTATTTTCTGTTTTGCTCAAAATTGAAAATTGATTTTCAACACGATCCCATTTTGCAAAACAAATCGATTTATCAACCAAATTGCTGTAACAAAATAAAATTTCATTTTCTGTCTTGTTGTGATCTAATAAACAAAAAAAATTGATATTTGAAAAATAAGGTAACGGGGTTTGATCATTCAAAGCAGTCACATATTCAAATGTTTTTTCTGCTCTGTTAAAATAAGTGATATGAAATGTTTTTTTAGAATCTTTAATTTTTTCAATAAAAATGTAGGATTGATAGGCCAATCCTGAAAAAAATTGAATATTATCCCCGTCTTCATAAGTTACCTGGCCTTCAATAGATTTTCCATAAGCTAAAATGGGGACACGCACAGGTTGAGGGGGAGTTTTCGTCGTATCTATTTTTTCTGTTAAGTAAACAGTCCCGTTTTGATCTTTAGAAAAGAAGTTTTCATCGCGAAAAATATTTAAAGGATCTTTGGAAACCCTATCCAGTGAAAAGGTATTTTTTTGATAAAATAAAGTACTCGCAATTCCACACAAAGAGGTGGACATAAAACTTCTTCTTTTCATTTTTCAAACCTTCTTTTTTAAGTATGAATTTTCAAAATTCAAATCCCTGTTTGGTTTCTGATCTTCCACTAAAAAATTATGAACCAAAGAAAAACAGCGGAGTGTTTGATCATAATTCTTTTCAAAACTTTCATGGATATCTGTATATTTTAATTTTTGATTTTGAAAGAAAATTCCTAAAATGTTTCTAAACTGACACTGAATTTCTTGAATTTCATTTTTATTTTCGATGGAAATAAAAGGTGAACCAAATTGCTTTTTTGGCGTCTGTGAAAATTGATTCAGTATAGTTTTATAACTTTCGCGCAAAATAAATTTATTTTGATTTTCGGAAATAAAAAAATTATCCGGTAACTTTGCAACTTCTTGTCGAACTTTTGGACATAAAAATGGAGTTCGGCCTTCCAAAGTATTGGCCATTTCCATGCGGTCCCCAACCCAATTTAACACCTGAACAGGCAAATGAGTGATAGAAAAATATTTCTGCCAAAGTAACAAAGCATCTGAAATGTCAAAAATATTTTTTGTTTCCTTATCATAAGGGAACAAAAACCAGGATTGAATTTCTTCTTTAAGGGAAATTAAAAATTCTAAACCCGCATTTTCACCCAAAAGTAAAAATGTTTTACTTTTTATTTCCTCGAACAAAGGATGATAAATTCCCCAAATCGAATAGCTTTCCAATAAATCTACAAATGTTTCCTGAGAGCTTAATCCATCAACCCAATAATTTTGTGATTTTGATTTTTGTTGAATCCACTGGGAAGGAATATTTTTTGAAATCTCAAAAAATGGAATTTTTTTGAGATGATTTTGTAGTGCATTCCAATCCTGATCTTTTTTGAATCGAGATGCTTTTGATAAATATTGATAACTTGGGTAACCGCAAAACATTTCATCGGCTCCATCACCAGTTTGCACACCTTTCACAAATTGACTTGTAAAACGAGACAACCACCATTTTGCACTTCCATTGGTGTAAGGCTGAACATTTTCGCTATAATAAACAGCGATGGGGTAGGAATATTTCAATGCAGTTTCATTGAGCTCTAAAAAATGATTTTCAAAATGAAATTTTTTTGAGAATTCCAAAATTTCTTTTTTTTCGTCATAATCCTTATTTTCAAAGGTCACAGAAAACGATTTTATGGGATGATTTAATTTTGAATTTTGAGATAACTCATAAGCGATTATTTTAGAATCAACTCCTCCGCTTAAGTAAACACCAATTTCAATTTCACTCAGCAATCTATTTTTAACGGACTCACTTAATATTTCACGAATTTGATCTGTGTTTTCTTTTTTTATTTCCTGATGTTTGATATCGACATTCCGAAGAGGAAAATCATTCAGTCGCAGTTGACACACATATTCAGGAGCGCTGTCCTTTTTTTCTGCAAAAAACAGCCCCCCTGCAGGAATTTGAAAAATATTTTCAAAGGGCGTACAAATGGGTTCATACAAGCCAATAAATTGCTTGAGAAGTCCTTTGGAATTCCATTTTTTTTCGAAACACATTCCTTTAATTTCACTAGAAAACTGAATGAAATTTGTTAAAAACTGATATTTTTTTTGCGCACAGCGAAAAATCTCTGAAGAAATTTTTTCGAGATAAAGAAACAAAGGCTTCACACCAGAATTGTCTCGTGCAGCAAATATTTTGGAACCATCTTTTTTAAGAATCACAAAGGCATATTCACCATCTAAATATTGACAAACATTTTCTTGAAATAAAAGATAGCCATTCAAAATGACTTCCGTATCTGAATGTGTTTTAAATTCAATAGAATTTTTCCAGTTTTCACGTAGCTTAGGATGATTATAAATCTCGCCATTAAATAAAATAATCCATTGTCCATC
>CANJMU010000057.1 GCA_947475135.1 Silvanigrellaceae bacterium | reverse complement strand
CTTAACATTTTATACGATGTATCGACAAAAACCACCAAAACCATACCGTTTTGAAGTTTGTAAAAGTATTTCCTGTTGGCTGATGGGTGCTAATGAAACCTTAAAAGCCCTTAAAAATGAGATTGAAAAATGTAAACAAGAAGGAAAAGAACTCCCCTTTGAAATTCACGCTGTCGAATGTTTAGGGCAGTGCGGTTATGCGCCATCAACTTTAATTAATAAAGATAGACATAATAACGTCACACCAGAAAAAGCACTTGAATTAATGAAAGAGTATTCTGCAAAAGAATTGCCAAGGGCTGCTCTGGTTTGTGCTCAGAATTTAGCAAAAAGGTAACAAAAATATGCCGGTCATCAAAAAGGAATACAACGGAAAACAACCCGAGGATTTTCGAATTGTTTTAGCGTCAGAAAATTTAGAAAACCCACGATCACTCAAAACCTATCAGTCCATTGGCGGATATCAAGCCCTAGAAAAAATATTAAAAAACGGCATGACACCTGAAGAAGTCATCAATGAAATCAAAGCATCGGGCCTGCGTGGGCGCGGCGGGGCAGGCTTTCCGACTGGATTAAAATGGAGCTTTGTTCCTAAAGCGCCAGGTGAAAAATACCTTATTACAAATTTCGACGAAGGCGAGCCCGGAACCTACAAAGATTGCTACATCGCTGAAGTCGCTCCACATTCCCTTGTTGAAGGAAAAATTATTGGCTCTTACGCAATTGGTGCAAGCAAAAGTTATATCTATATTCGCGGTGAATTTCACAACGAAATTAAATGGTGCGAACAGGCCATTCGCGAGGCTTATGACGCCGGTTACTTAGGAAAAAATATTTTAGGGTCAGGTTTTTCTCACGATATGGATATTTATGTTGGCGCAGGTGCTTATATTTGCGGCGAAGAAACCGGTTTAATTTCTTCCCTCGAAGGAAAAAAAGGCCAACCAAAATTAAAACCACCATTCCCTGCGATTAAAGGTTACTTAGAAAAACCAACCGTTGTGAATAATGTAGAATCTTTAGCAGTTGTACCGTGGATTATTCGTAATGGTGCCAGCGCTTACAAACAAATTGGTACAGAAAAATCCCCGGGAACAAAATTATTCAATGTGAGTGGTCCTATTGTTCGGCCAGGTTGCTACGAGTTGCCTTTGGGTTACCCTTTGATGCGCTTTATTAACGAAGATTGCGGTGGCCTGATTGGTGGAAAAAAATTAAAGGGAATTATCCCAGGCGGATCTTCTGCCCCTATTTTAACCGCCAAAGAATGCGAAAATTTAACACTGGATTATGAAGCCATTGCAGCAGCTGGCTCCATGCTTGGTTCGGGGGCCATTATTGTCATTCCTGAAGATGTCAGCATGGTTCATGTGCTCGAAAATTTAATGGACTTTTATGCGCACGAGTCTTGTGGACAATGCACGCCTTGTCGCGAGGGAACAGGTTGGCTGTATAAAATGTCTAAGCACATTTTGAAGGGCAATGCGCACAAGTCCGATCTGAATAAAATTTATCAAGTTGCCAATAATATGCGTGGAAAAACAATTTGTGTTTTATCTGACGCAGCGGCCGATCCTGCGCGCGCCATTATTACTAAATTCGCCCATGAATTTGAACCATTTCTCAAAGGATAATTTTCCATGTCAGAAAGCATTAAAGTCACAATAGATGGAAAAGAGCTTACCGTTCCTAAGGGAACATCCGTGATAGAAGCCACAGAAATGATGGGAGTCGAGATTCCTCGTTTTTGCTGGCACCCAGGCCTTTCCGTTGCCGGAGTTTGTCGTTTTTGCATGGTCAAAATTGAAGGCATGCCGAAATTGCAAATCGCTTGTAATACAACTTGCACCGATGGAATGAAAATAATAACCCAAGCTCAAGAAGTGAAAGAAGCTCATAAATGGGCCTTAGAATTTCACTTAATCAATCACCCCCTCGACTGTCCGATTTGCGATCAAGCGGGGGAATGTGAACTTCAAAATTATTATATGAAAGTCGGAAAATACGACTCTCAAATGGAAGAAAATAAAGTTTTAAAGCCAAAAGCATTGGATGTGGGCCGTGAACTTGTGCTCGATACCGAACGCTGCATTTTATGTTCCCGCTGCGTTCGATTCGAAGACGAAGTCACGAAAACAAAATCCTTAGGAATTTTTAATCGTGGTGATCACAGCATCATTGGAACATTTCCCAATAAAAAAATCGACCATAATTACAGTTACAATTTAGTGGATATTTGCCCGGTTGGCGCATTTACTTCGAAAGATTTTCGCTTTAAATGCCGTGTTTGGTTTTTAAAAGAAACACCTTCCATCTGTCCTGGATGTTCTACGGGCTGTAATGTGACCTTATTTCAAAATAGAAACAATCGTGAATATTACAGGCTAAAGCCACGTCGTAACAAAGATGTGAATGGATTTTGGATGTGCGATGATGGTCGTCATATGTTCAGTCATGTGAATGCATTAGAAAGAACACAGAATATTTTGCACAACAACCAACCTGTTCTGTGGAAAGATGCCAAAAGTTTTTTTGAAAAAGAATTTTTAAAACTTAAGGTAACACCCCAGCTCACCTCAAAAAAAGTGGACCCAGACGAAGCGTCACAACAAGTCTTATTTATTTTAACACCACAGTACACAAACGAAGAATACGATGTCATTTTTAACTTTATGAAAAATAAATTTAGCGAAACTTCAAAAGCTTTTGTGTGGTACAATTCACATCAGTCAAAAGAAAAATTCGATGGAATTTTACGTCGTGGCGATTCTAATGCGAATACCACAGGTCTCATTCAAAAAGCGAAAGAGCATTCTGTGAACTTAGAATTTTTAGATGAAGATATGTCCAATGTTCTACAAAGTAACAACGAAGTCACAGTTGTTTTCGGTCCAGAAATTTCTACATCCTACAAAAACTTTCAAAATGATTTGAAAAAGATCAGTGAACTCAAAAATGTCCTGTACTTCGGAAGTGGAAAAAGCGAACATTTTTCCAGGTTTCATATTTATGTTCCTACGCTGACTTTTGCAGAAAAAAATGGGACTTATACAAATCACAACGGCATGGAACAAAAATTAAAATCCAATCCACCGGTGTTTTTTGGAATGTTTGGTTTAGAAGATATTTTGATAAACTAGGTGTGATTCAAACCTAATACTTAAGTATTTCGGATTTTTGGTAGAGGAATTTTTTATGGCTTATATCCCCGTCAATAATGAAGACGCGAATGAAAAAAAGTTTTCTCATGGTTATTTGATGACAACTTTATCTGGTGTTGTCATGACAACTAAAATTTTAATCAAACAACTTTTAAAATTAGAAAAAAGCGCCACCGTTCAGTGGCCCGAGCAAGAACATCAGTACTCCCCTCGTTTCAAAGGAGCGCATTTTTTAACGAAACGCCCCGATGGACAAGTGCGTTGTACCGCTTGTTTTTTATGCGCAACCCACTGCCCTGCGCAGTGCATTCATATTGTTGCAGGACAATCACCTGACAATGGCATTGAAAAATACCCCGTACGATTTGAAATTGATATTTTGCGCTGTGTTTTTTGCGGTTATTGCGAAGAAGCCTGTCCCGTTGATGCCATTCGACTTGGGCCAGAATACTCGATGGCTGGTTTGGCTGGTGAAAAAAAATGGGTCTACACCAAAGATTATTTATTAGATCGTGCTGCTATCCATGAAAAAGTAGGACAAAATCAAATTTCTAAAAAAGAAGAAAACATCAAAGATAATTCTGTGAAAAGTCATCTGCCAAATATTCACAATGATCACATGTAAATCAATTTTAAAATCCTTTAAGATTAAAGTAACACACTCATTAAAAATGAAAGCCAAAAATTAAATGCCTGATAATTCCATTTTTTTAAAATATCTCGAACATCTTTCTATTACAGCGCCAACAAAAATTCAAAATTTATGTTTTCAACCAATTTTTGAAGGAAAATCTGTTTTCGCATTAGCGCCCACCGGGTCCGGAAAAACATTAGGATTTGTTCTCCCTTTATTCTTAAAAATAGATACCAATGATAGAAATACAACTGTTCTTATTCTTGTTCCAACAAGGGAACTAGGAAATCAAATCGCACAGGTTTGCGAACAATTATCAAAAATCATAATGAAGGAAGATCAAAAAAATGTGCTAGTTCGCAGTGCCTTTGGCGGTTCCCCTATTTCAAAACAGTTGATCGAGATTGCTAAAAAACCACATATTCTGATTGCAACACCAGGCCGCATGGCGGATATTTTAGAACGCAATGTTCTGGATACAAAAAAAATAGAAACTCTCATTTTAGACGAAGCTGACATTATGGTTGGAATGGGTTTTTCCGATCAAGTTCAAACAGTCTATGAAGCGCTTCCTAAAAAATTACAAGTTGGTTTATTTTCTGCAACACAAAGTGAAAAAGTGACAACTCTTGAAAAAGTGTTACTTAAAAATAAAGAACACGTTGTTTGCAATGCCTTAAACGTGTCCGATGAAAATAAAAGTGACCATCAATTTCACGACTCCCCTATTCTTCATCAATATATCATTTCAAGTTTTGATAATAAGTACGAAGATCTTGTTTCTTTTTTGAAAGATTTTGAATCTAAAAATTCTCAGAATTCAGGAAAAGTCATTCTATTCTGCCGAGAAAAAGAAACCGCCAACGAGCTTGCAGATGCTTTCAAAGAAGATGGTTTATTGGCAGATACACTCACTGGTGACCACGGGCAAATTCATCGCAACAGCGTTATGCGTCACTTTAAAACTGGAAATTTAAAATATTTAGTTGCCACAAATATTGCGGCTCGCGGAATTGATATCGATAAATTAGCCGCAGTCATCCATTTTGATATTCCTTTAAATACGGAAGAATACATTCATCGCACGGGTCGAACAGGACGCTCTGGTTTCTCGGAAGGTGTTTCCTTAACGTTTTGCAATGCAAAAAATAAAGGCTCGTATTTAAAAATGATGGAAGATTTAGAAATATCAACTCAAGAATTTAAATTACCTTCTTCATTCTCTCAAAGTAAAAACAACAAAGCTTCTGCATCTTCAGGAATAAGTAAACAAACCCCTTCACCAAAAATTGAATTCATTAAAATTCATTTGAACAAAGGCAAGAAAAATAAAATTCGCCCAGGTGACATTTTAGGTGCTTTTATTCAAGAATTAAAATTAACAAAAGAGGACATTGGCGGTATTTTCATTTTTGATAACTTTACTCATGTGGAAATTAATGTTTCCAAAAAAATGTTGGTGTTGAATGGGATATTAAAAATCAAAAATTTAGCTGTAAAAGCAACAAGTGCCACATAACGAACTCATTGCATCGAAGAAATAAAAATCAATCTTTAGATTTTATTCAATTATATCCCATTATTGCTCCATCTATAACAGGCCCATGAAACGCTATCCAGTTGAAATTCATAATTTTCAATTCGGTGCCGATAATCGGCTGAGAATATTTTTTGAGAGGAATATATCCTAAAGTCCCGGAAACTTACACCCAGGTTTTCTTAGTTTTTTAAAATAATTCTTTAATATCAATAAATTAAAGAATTAAATCTGTTTACTTATAAAAAAATCCCTG
>CANJMU010000056.1 GCA_947475135.1 Silvanigrellaceae bacterium | reverse complement strand
TGGCATTATTAAAATAATCCAAATCCAAGGAACCGATAAAAGCTTTCACTTTTTGAGGTTCTTGTTTACTTAGCCCATCCTCTAATAATTTTAATTTTTGTTGTTGCTTGCTATTCTCTTCGAATATTCCGATTTTTGTATAGGGAGCTTGATAAAGTTCACACAAGCCAAGCTGTTTATCTAGTGAATTGAATAATCTTAAAAATTTACATTTGTGTTTATGAAGATATTTAGAAATAATTTGTGTTGAAGTCAGTTCATCTTTTGCGGCAATAATTGTCGTTGTTTGTGAAGGAGGGTCGTATCTTTCTGCAATTTGTTTTTCATTCAAAACATGGCTTGAAATAATGGCAAGAATATCATCCATCATGGCCTTTGATGACGTTGACCATAAATAAAGTGGTGTCATTTCAGATAAAAACCAATTGACGGTTTTGTTTAATTCCTGGGAGATATTTTTTGTGATTCCATCAGTCAGCTTATCGCATTCCTCTTTGGTACTAAAATTTTTAAAGTACGATTGCGCATTGTTGAGCTCGAGATTCTTTGATTGTTCGTACTGATTATCGAGCAACTCAATATCGCTCAGCCACGATTGAGAAAGAGCTTGAGAAAGCTTCATAAAAATTGTCTCCTGATCCAATAAATACAAATTCTCTTTATTCAAAACAAATAAGATATCTCATATTTATCAACAGTAATGCAAATTTCAAAAGTCCTAAGAGAACGAATTTCTTTGCGTCAAGGTTTTGCGTCCTGAAAAATAAAGGTGTGTAAATAATTTTTCTAGGAATATTGTTGATGAAACACCCGAACTTATTTATACCGGTATATGTTTATGTCTATGTTTTTGATTCTAAGAAATTTGTCTTTTCAAAAGAAAAATTCAATTCACACATAGGGAATTTAAAAATGATTCAGAAAATGCATTCTATAAAAACAGAAATATTTGCAGGATTTACCTCATTTTTTACGATTGCTTACATCATTATTGTTGTCCCTAAAATTTTAAATGCCAATGGGTATGGAATTCCGATTGAGGGGTCTTTGGCTGCTTTGGTAATCACTGTTTTTGTTGTCAATTTTATTTCCTGCTTTTTTGTTAGGCTTCCTTATATTTTAGCACCTGGTATGGGGCTCAATGCATTTTTTGCCTACTCGCTCATTCTTGGAAATCATATTCCATGGAAAACTGTTTTGGGTGTTTGTTTTGTTTCTAGCGTTTTATTTTTACTGACATCGATATTGCCTTTACGTGAAAAATTAATTCAATCCATTCCATCGAATATGAAGCACGCCATGGCGGCCGGTGTCGGTTTATTTTTATCTTTTTTAGGTTTTAAAAATTTAGGTTTTATTGTTTCAAACCCCGGAACAATTGTTGCTGCTGGAAAAGTGGATTTTCATCTTTTCTTAGGTGTCCTTGGTTTTATTTTAACTTTTTATTTTTTTATTAAGAAAAAATATTATGCATTTTTAGCTCCTATTATTCTTGTTACTTTAGCGTCCTTGATATTTCATCAAATTCAAATGCCAACCCATCTTTTTTCAAACCCTTCTTTTCAGGAAGTTTTTTTTCAATTAGATATTAAGAATGCATTTCAAATTTCCTTAATTCCAGTCATACTTTCCGTTTTACTGACGAGTATTTTTGATTCTGTTTCTACTTTAATCGGCTTGTCCACAGCCAGTGGTCTTGTGGATAAGCAGGGTGCTCCACTTCGCATGAAAAATGTTTTGCTTGCGGATTCGATGGGTTCTATTTTTGCAAGCTTAATGGGGACAACACCATTGGCTGTTTATGTGGAGTCTTCTTCCGGAATTCAAGCTGGTGGGCGCAGCGGAATCACAGCACTTGTTGTTGCCATTTGTTTTTTACCGTTTTTATTTTTTGCTCCAATTATCAGTATGGTTCCCAATTATGCGACGGCCCCTGTCCTGATTTTTGTTGGAATTTTAATGACTTTGAATATTAAATATTTAAAATTAGACAATTTCGAAGAAATTGTTTGTGCCTTTTTAACATGTATTTTAATGCCACTCACTTTTTCAATTACGACAGGGGTTATTTGGGGTGTATTAAGTTATACCTTTTTAAAATTAGTGCTTGGTAAATTTAAAGAAGTGACTTTAGCTATGTGGATTTTAAGTGCGGTGTGTTTACTTAGTTTAATCTCACTTTAAGCAAGAGGGACAGTAGTAATCATAATCTTCCTTTGTGAGATCTTTTTGATCTCTGCCAGATCGATCGTGATGCTGAGCGCAGCTTTGGCAGAGAGGTTTTCCGCATGAAAAACAATGGAGTTCCTCGTACTTACTTTGGAACACTCCGTAACAGTTTGAGCATCTGCATGTTTTTAATCTTTCCTTGTGTGCTCTTTGAGTTGTTACTTTAGAGGGAAAAATATTAGGAGTGTACATATCACCATATTGTGGAAAATATTCACGGACATTGACCACAGTATGTGCCGTTCTCGTTCGTAATTTCAAAGAATTTCGGAGCTTATTTTCAGAAATTCCAATTCCTGCCTCAATGGTATAAAATTCTTCCGGATTGCTATAATAGCTTTGATGTTCACGGGATAATTCATCCCATTTTTTGAAATCCTTAAATAAATGCTTCTTCAAGGCGCTCCTGGGATTAGAGGGATCTCTGTCTTTTCCCATAATAAGATGCTCTGCATGAATCAATTCATGCGCAATCCCTAATTCAAAAAAGGAAAAATAAGGATGTTGTCCGCCAACCTCATAGTTTAAAGATAAATGGGAAAGCAAATAGCTGAGTGAAAGATGGCTGACCGGAACATTAACGACAGCACTTGTTAAGGATTCTTTCATAATATTTCGAGCTAAATTCCTTGTATCTATTCCCCGCAATTGAAGCTCATCTAACTCCCTAGATTTATCTTCATAATTAAAATTGAGATCATAGTAGGGTCTTAAAAATAAGTCATTTTTTGAGTCTTTTGTTTTTTCTTCAAAGGCTATTTTTAATTTCTGCTGAGTTTGTCCAAAATGATCTGGTGCGGATTCGACAATATTGAAAAGCATTTGAAATAGCAGAAGTTTTGTTGCTTCGCTCTGTAAAATAAAAAAAAATAAAACGTACCAAATATAATGTTCATTCTGAAGTTTTGATACGGGATAGAAACTCAACTTTTTCATAAATTGAGTGATGAGTAAAGTTTGAGCTGGTAATAAGTTAGGGATTTCAGGAAGGTCAGAATTTTTTAAAAATTCAATTTCTGTTTTAAAATCTGCGGACTCAATTAAAAATGCAATTTCGTCTGCTAAGCGATAATGATCGTTCATTAGGGGATGGCCTGTAAAACACTCTTCATGCTTTTCTGCTGAAATCATTGTTGCATCTCTGCTAAGTATTCTAATGAATCTAGTACGTTGCTCAATTTTAGAGGTGAGTGTACTCCAAAAACGTCGATTCATAAAAATTAACCTTAGAAAAAATAATTATCTCCTTGTTCTTCGGCATGAGATTTAAATATTGAAGAGACTTTTTTATAAGTCATGATGGAAAAAAGCTGTTTTTTGACTTAGGTAACAGTTAAGTAACGCAATCCAGGCCATGGCTTCTACGATTGGGACAGCCCTGGGAAGAACGCAGACGTCATGCCTTCCTGACGTTGGTTGAAACTCTGTCGTTGTTTTTGTTACTTTATTGACAGTGTTCTGTTTTTTAAAAATTGTGGACACAGGCTTAAATCCCACGGTAAAAGTAATGGGCATTCCATTAGAAATCCCACCTTGAATTCCTCCACTGTGATTGGTTTGTGTTTTTACAGACCCATTTTCATCAACATAAAATGGATCATTATTTTCACTTCCTAATAAATATGTCGATTGAATTCCTGTTCCCGATTCAAAATATTTCACCGATGGTATGCTCATCATGGCCTGTGAAAGCAAGGCTTCTAATTTATGAAACACGGGGTCACCTAAGCCAAGTGGCGGATTTTGAATCAAACATCTTATAGATCCACCTAACGAATCTCCATTATTTTTTGCAACGGAAATTTTTTCTTGAAATTTTAAATTTGTGACCTTATCTGGGCAACGAAACTCGCTGTCATAAATTTCTTTTTGTGAATAGGAAATCTCGTCCTTGTGATTCCAATGAATATCATGAATTTGCTGCACAAAAGTTAAAATTTTTGTTTCCTTAGAAAAATGTTCAAAGCATTTTTTTGCAACCGATCCTGCAAGGACTCGGGCAACAGTTTCCCTGGCAGAGGCCCTTCCACCACCGCTTGTTGCAGAGACTCCGTATTTTTTTTCATAGGTAAAATCTGCATGATTCGGTCTATAAATTTGTGATAATTCATCATAATCATTTTTTTTTATATTTTTATTTCGAACAAAAATACAAATGGGTGATCCCAGTGTGACGTTATTTTCGAATCCACTTAAAATTTCACATTCGTCATTTTCAATTCGCGAAGTGGAATATTGTGAAGTATTTGCCCGGCGGAAATTGACGAAATTTTGAATTTCTTCTGGGTCAATTGTGATTCCTGCGGGGCAACCATCAATGACGCATCCAACGCCTGGGGAATGGGATTCACCAAAGGTTGTGACTTTAAAGAGTGAGCCAAATGTATTGGACATAAAGATCCTGCTTTTTTTTATAATAATTGACCTGACAACGAAGTCCACCAGAATTATGTAACATAAACTGGAGTGTACCCCTAAAAGCAGGGCTGATTTACAATAATTTTTAAACCCATAATTTAATCCCGCATTTCGCATCGTTTTGGTGAGCGTGTCTTTTCAAGTTTGGAAACTAGAAACGAGCTGTGGTTTAACTACCGAGGCAAGAGCTTTTATAATTTCAAAATTTGAGGATTACCTGGTGGTGGTGAAGTGGGAAGTCCTGCGACCAACCGAGAAAAATCATCGATCCATGCTTCAGATAAAACATCTTTTAAGGAAACGCCCAGTAGTTCAGGCAGATGAGCTCCTCCAACTAATGCTGTGAATGCAACGTTAAGTTTAATCAAAAACTGGCGGATAAATTCATAGTGATTGTTTTCATCGGTCACAGAATCCCGAGAATATTCCTCAAGAATGTCACATAAAGAAATCGAAAGTTCTCTTGGTGCGTGAGTACGTACTAATGATATAATCTGATCTGGTTTGACAAGAACATGAAAGAGCCCCAGATCGCAAAAATGTAGAGACTGCTGCACGTTATCTGGATAAGACACGGCAATCCCAGGCACTTGTGTTGAAGAGAGTTCAGCGTTGATTATAAAAAAGATTGTGTACAGCATTTCAAAAACAAACTGTCTTGTTAATATTGTATAATGGTTCGGGGCAGAAAAACGTTTTCTGGTTATTAACTGATTCATTAAAAATAATTGATCCTGCGCCGTCAGGCGTATGCCAATAACCTTGGCGGAATAAGTTGATGAGATCTCTGTTGCTTCTGAAGAATCACTATAAATTTGTGATTTATATAAAGTAACCGTGGTGCCACCAATATAATCAATAATTTGTAAGAGTTTCGAATCGGTAGCACATAAATTTTTAAATTTTAAATCTGTAGGCAAATATCCTTTTTCCAAGGCCAAACGAATGGATGCTAAATAGGAATAAATACCACGGACTCGTTCTGTCTTGTTCCATTCTATAAAATTTTCTCCCGTCTCATGACAAGTTCGTCC
>CANJMU010000055.1 GCA_947475135.1 Silvanigrellaceae bacterium | reverse complement strand
TGGTACGACGATTGTGAGTAATAATCACGAATTGAAATTCATGGCTCAACGCATCAATGACGTTATTAAATCGACCGACATTGGCCTCGTCTAAAGGAGCATCGACTTCATCAAGGAAACAAAAAGGCGCCGGCGTGGTTTTAAGTAAACTAAAAATTAAAGAAATTGCCGTTAACGCTTTTTCACCACCACTAAATAATGCCATATTTTGCATTTTTTTCCCTGGTAACTGCACTAATATTTCAACTCCTGTTGTCAATAAATCCGCTTCATTCAGCATATGCAATTTTCCAAAACCATTAGGAAATAAAACAGGAAAGACTCTTTGAAATTCGATATTCACCTTATCAAAAATTTCTTTAAATCGAGTTTTTGTCGTTTCTTCGATTTCTTGAATAGAAAACCGAAGTTCTTCCATGGATTTTTGAATATCATTTTTTTGAAAAACTAAAAAATCTAATCTTTCTACAACATCGCGAAATTCATTCACAGCGCGCTCGTTCACAGGCCCCAGACAAGAAAGCTCTTCATGGACTTCACAAATTCTTTGCTCCATTTTATTTTTAGATTGTGGCGTTTCTAAAGATTCCTGAAGCAAAGCTTCTGGCGGTAAAGCAAATTTCTCTTGTGCTTCTTTGATTGCTGTTTCTAAAATTGCGTCAACCCGGGCCAATTCCAATTGCTTTTCCGTAATAAATTTTTGCTTTGTCGAATAAAATTCTTTTTGATTTTTAATTTTCATTTCAAAAATTCTTAATTTTTCAGATATTTCAGATTCATTTTTTAAATAGTCATCAAGTATAATTTCCAACTTTTGAATTTTATGGCGAAGCGCATTCAGCTCATTCGATAAGTTTTCATAATCCGATTGATTGGATTGAATTTGAATATCAACATCTTCATATTTCAACATCAAATTATGCAATTTTTGAGAGACTCTTGTCAGTTGATAAGTGCATTCTTCATAATTGCGGCGGAAACCAGATTGCCTTTCCGAAAGGACCGCCCTGCCTGATTTTTTTGATTGAATTTGATAAGAAATTTCATCGCGAATTGATTTTTTATCTAAAAAATCGCTTTCAAATTCCGCAAGATTTCGAATCAATTCTTTGTATTCTAATTCCAGTTTATCAATTTGATTTCTATTTTTTGAATAAAATTCTTGAATTTCTGCAATTTCTTTTTCTAATTTCGATTTTTCAGAAAAAGAACGTGTCAGAGAATCTTCCAAATGACGAATTTGTAAATCAAGACTTTCAACAGAGCTTGTTAACTTAAGCACTTCGACTTTTTCTTTATCCATTTGATTTTGAATCAGAGATAATTTATTTTCAAAATGAGATCTTTTTTCTTGTGACTCAAATAAAACACCTTCTGACTGTGCTAATTTAGACTCTAATTCATCTTTTAATTCCATATTGAAAGCTAATTCGCGTTTACGATGTAGCAATCCCGTGGCTTCTGTTTCGTTATCATGGCCATAAAAATAATGAAAAAAAGTGTTAGAAACACTTCCTCTTTCTGTAATAAAAATAAAATTATTTATATTTTGAGATATTTTTTTCGCTTTAAATAAACCCCATTCATCCTCACAAATAAAAATTCTTTCAAAAAGGTTTTTTATTTGTGGTAGCGCAACACTTTCGAGTCTATCTGCAACATTTCGAATTCCGCGCAACTGCAAAACTTCATTTTTAATTCGCAACTCATCTTCATTCAGAGCAGAAATAGAATCTAAAAAATAAAATCCAGTCTTTGATGCATTCATCTCTTCTAATTTATCGACAATAGGAATAAATTCATTTTGATTTTCAATAAATGCAGACTGAAACAAATAAGGTAACGATAACTCTACAATGCTTTCATCATCTTTATGAAGCGAACATTTTTCAAATAAAAACCCCTGAATCAATTTGCTCAATTTATTTTTTAATAAAATACATCCATCAGAAAGCCCCGTATTCGAATCAATTAATTTTTTTAAAGAATTGACATGCGAAAGCACTTCTAACAGTTTTTCCTTGGCATTATCACGATCATCTTTCAACAAGATGCATTTTTCACGAAAAGTATTGAGTTCGGTTTCTAAATTATTTTTTTCTGTAATTTTTGTGTCGATACCACAAGACATCTGGTTCAAGCTTTGCAGAATAAAATCTTTATCTGCACCGAATTGCCCTCGGGTTGTCTGCAAATTTTTTTCATTCTCTTGGGTTTTAACAATGGATTGTGAAATTTTAGAAATTTGTTCAAGCAGCCCTTCATTCTTTGTATTTAAAGTATTCTTTGTGTTTTCAATTGCCCGAATTTCTGATCGCATTTCATCTTTACGAAAATTTTCGACCTGTAAAAATTCATCAATTTCTTCTAACTTATCATTCAAAGTTTCTAATTCACCGTCTGAAGTTCGTAAATCTTTTTCAGAATCTTCCAACAATTTTAAAAATTCTTTTTGGCGAGTTTCCTCGCGTTCTAGAACTTCTTTTTCATTCGCCATATCTTTTTTTAAATTTTGTTTCAGCAACAAACGTTCTTCATGTCGACGTTTGTAATTTTCTTGTCTTTCGTCGTATTTTGTAAAAGCGATGCGTGCATCATCTAAATGATTTTCTGTTAATTTAATATCTTGAATTATGGATAACTGATCAGATTTTAACTCGTTGGCATGAATTTCAAATTCCGTCGTATCCACGGTTGATTTTTTGATTTCATCCCTGTGATTGATAATTTCCAAGTTTATTTTTTTAGATAAATCTCTGTAAAAACCAACATGATTACTTAACAAATTGATTTCTAAATCTTTGAGCTCATTTGTTAATTCAATTTTTTGTTTTGCTTTTTCGACTTGCTCTTGCAAGGACTCTTTTTGACGAGACAATTCATTTTCAATTTCTGCAAGATTTTTAATTCTTTCATCTGTGGATTCTAATCTTTTTTGAGCTTCTTTTCGCCTTGTTTTAAAAATAGAAATTCCAGCTGTTTCTTCTAATATTTCACGCAGATCCTCTGGCGAAGCTTGAATAATTCTGTCTCTTTTATCTTGTTGAATAATAGCATAACTTTTTGAACCAAGCCCAATGGATAACAAAAAATCAACAATGTCTTTGAGTCTGCAAGGTTCTCGATTTAAAAAATATTCCCGCTCCCCAGCACGATTGATGCGCCGACCAATAGAAATTTCAGGAAGATGAGAAAATTCCGGAGGGCTTTGAATTCCGTCGTTATGAAACACTAAAGTAACATCTGCCATTCCAAGCCCTTTTCGGGTTTGAGATCCGGCAAAAATAATATCCGTAGGGTCATCTGCCCGTAAATTTTTAGAGGTTTGTTCACCCATGACCCAACGAACAGCATCAATAATGTTTGACTTACCAGACCCATTGGGGCCAATCACTCCTGTGATTCCATCGTGATATTGGATTGTCGTCCGGTCTGCAAAACTTTTAAATCCGCTAATGTGAATGGATTTCAGTTTCATTGGGTTTTTGTTCCCTTTCCGTGGCTTCTTTCTTTATTTTTGCTTGCAGCTGCATGATACCATCAATCACGGCTTCTGGGGTAGGAGGACAGCCAGGAATATAAACATCCACAGGGATAATTTTGTCAATTCCTTGAACGACATGATAGGCCCGATAAAACCCACCGGAAGATGCACAAGCCCCCATAGAAACAACCCATTTAGGTTCTGGCATTTGATCGTAAATTCTTTTTAAAACTGGTGCCATTTTTTCAGTAATTGTACCAGCAACCAATAAAAGATCGGATTGTTTAGGAGAGAAACGGACAACTTCGGCACCAAATCGTGCTAAATCATATTTTGGACCCATTACGGACATCAATTCAATTCCGCAACATGCAGTTCCAAAAGGATAAGGCCATAAAGAATTACTACGTGCCCAAGCAACTAATGTTTCTTGTTTCGTTGTAATATAAAACTCTTGTCCATAGGTGTGATGTTTCATAAAAATTCATCCTTTAAACTTCAGTTACATATAATAGACCTTTTCCCTAACCTCAGTTTCGAGGCGACGCAAGCGAGAGTTGACGCAGTGTACGCTCTGGTACACGAGGAAACCGAGTCGCAGCGACAACGAAGAAAATGTGGTTAGGAAAAAGGTCTCATCTAATTTATCAACTGTAAGTAACCATGCTCAGATACCGATAAGGTAACAATATCGCCAAAACCAAAATTTTCACAAAAATCCTGGCCATCTATGCATACAATACCTTGACGCATTCTGGAATGAAATTCTAAGTTTTGCTGACTTCCATCTAAAGAAAAATGTTTTAATTTCAAACTGTTTTCGATGTTTTCATAGGGCTCACGACAAACAACAAACATTTGTGGCGCAGTCCAATCACTTTTTTGAAAATGATACGAAGAAATACCCGCAGTCACACCTGCGGCGGAAGATATCCAAACACCACTGGACAATTGTTTTTCAGAAGCCTCAAGCTGACTCTGTATTTTTTGACTTTTATTTTTATGCGGATGGTATTTATTCACTAATTTCAATTCATATCGACTTGTTGCAGCAGGATGCCGATGACACAATAAAACATCATTTAACGCTAATGGTAAAACAATTTTTTTACTCTCATTTTGAGTCATTAAGGTAACATGAATTCTATTTACTTTTTTATATTTGAATGGGTTAGAAAATAAAAAGTTAAGTTTTTCCTCTAAATTTTCAGGAGAAATAGAACACAAATGGCCCACAGAATGTTTGGGACAAGAATTAATTCCAGCTAAAGTAACATCCTTCCCGACATAATGACTCGCATGCAAAAGAGTCCCGTCTCCACCTAAAGAAAATACGATTTTTTTTCTTGGCTGAAAAACGCTTTGTAATGTTTGCAGTGGCTCAAAAAATGGAAATTGATTATTTTTTAATTCATCTAAATTATAAAAAACAGAAGAAATATGATTTCGATCAAAATACCGAACTAAATTTTCCTTACATTTCTCATGCTCATTATGAGCGTATTGAATGGAGCTAAATTCAAAATTATCTTTTTTTAAATGCTCAAGTGCAACTTCAAGAGAACCTTCTGAATACCTTTGAAGGATGGTTTTTTTTGTAATAACAACAACGTCAACAGATTCTAAAATCATCGATCACTAGGTTCCTGTATTTAAAATCGGATTCACTTTTATTTTTCCGTCATTTTTATATTGTTTTAAAATTTCTTCCTGAGAATTTTGATAAAACTCTTGTGACATTTGCGAAGCCATTTCTTTTTTTATTTTTAAAAGCTCATCTTTTGACGGCACGTCCGGTACTCTTTTTGATATAAATCGCACGATGACATTTTTCGTATCAAAATTTAAAACCATTGGAATGTACTGTCCCCTAGCTTTCAGAGAAAAAATAAATTTAGAAAGCTGCAAAGGACTTCCAAGTTCATTAATATAACTATCTGTAACTTTATACGGTTTATCTAATTTTTTAAAATTAATGTTATTGTTTTTCAGTAATGCGTTGATTGTCACAAAATCTTTTTTAGAAATTGCTGTATTAAAATCGTTTGATAAAGAATTCATAGATTGATTTTTAACATTATCCCTGACTAAAATAGATGCGATTTCTACTTTAACATCTTCTAATTTTTGATTGATTTCAGGTTTTTTTTCAATAAATTTAAATAAACGATATCCAAATTTTGTATCTATAATTTTTGAATATTTATTTTTTCACCTAATTTTTCAATC
>CANJMU010000054.1 GCA_947475135.1 Silvanigrellaceae bacterium | reverse complement strand
TTAAATATTTTTAAAGTCGGAAACAAAAAATTTTAAAATTGTATATTTTTTATGTCTTGAATTTGGAAAATCATAATATTTTTTATGAAAATATTAATTTTATTTGTAATTTTATAATCATCATGAATCAGCCCTGGGCTGTAGAATTGTTGATCACATCAAAAGATCGTATTTTTGCATGGCAAGGTGTTGCTGGGGCTGGGAAAAGTTTTTCTTTGGGCGAAGCATGTAAAATTGCACAAGAGAATAATTTTATCGTGAAAGGATTTGCCCCATCTGCAGAAGCTGCAAAAAATTTAAAATCGGAAGCAAAATTGATCGAAACAAACACAGTGGCATCATTATTAGTTCAAAATAAACAAGACCAAAAATATCATGGAAAAGAAATTTGGATTGTGGATGAGGCGGGACTTTTAAGTGCTTCAGATGCGCACAAGCTTTTCAAGAAATCAGAAGAGGAAAATGTTCGTATTTTGCTTGTGGGTGATACTCGACAACTATCATCTGTAGGTGCCGGGAATCCATTTAAACAATTGCAGAAAAATGGGATGAAAACTGCACATTTAAATCAAGGTGTCAGGCAAAAAGATCCTCTTCTAAAACAATCAGTTGATTTGATTGCTCAGGGGGATGCCTTGGGAGGATTAGATTTATTAGATAAAAATGGAAAAGTTTTTGAGAAAAACTCGACTGAAGAAATTATTTCTCATATGGCAAATGAATATTTAGAATTAAATTCGCACCAAAGAAAAAATTCATTATTTATTTGTTCAACAAATTTTGAAAAAGAAGAAATAACAAAATTAATTCGAAACGAATTAAAGTCAAAAAATGAATTGATCAATTCAGTCGAAACTATTGCTTATAAGCAATACAATTTCAATGAATTCCAGTTAAAAAATTCAAATTATTACAATGTGGATGATGTTTTAATTTTAACACAAAAACACGACTGTTTGAATTCAAATCAAATTTATAGAGTGAAATATGTTGATAAATTTAAAAATACTGTGACTTTAGATTTAGGAAACAATTGTGAAAAAGAATTTGATGTTAAAAAAATAAGTGCAAATTTATTTCGAGAAGAAAAATTTGAAATTTCTCAAGGAGATAAAATCAAATGGACAAAAAACCATTTTTCAAAAGAAAACTTAGATGAAAATAAAAAATCCGAACGTCGTTTGAATGGTCAATATATTTTTGTGAAGAACATTGATTTTGATAAAAAAATTGCGACTGTGGAATATGAGAATGGAAAAAATGATCAAATTTCATTGAATAAACCTCAGTTTTTAGATCATAGTTACGTGACAACAGTATTTTCAAGTCAAGGAAAGACATGTGATAAAGTTTACGCATCACTCAATCGTGTGGATAAAGAAAACTTTTATGTTGCAGTTTCTCGAGCAAAATATGACTGTAAAATATATTCATTGAATAAAGAAAACTTATTTAAAAATGTCGAAAAAACAGGTGCAAAAAAGACAGCACATGAAAAATTAAAGCAACCTTATTTGAATTGTGAGGATGAAAATTTAAAAAATAAGCAGCCAAATATTATTTTAAATGAAGTGAAAAAATTTCAAAAAATGACCATGAGGATGTGATGAATTTTGATCTTCTTGAAGTATTTTTTAGACCTTTTTTAAAATTTGAATTCCCAGTTCACACAAGTCACTGTATTCAATTATTAAAGGGATATCTGATTTTTCAACGAGCGTTTGTTTTCTCCATTTTTTTGCAAGGCATCTTCTTCTTTGGACATAGAGACAAAATTCAGAATCTTTTTTTTCAATAAAATATCTAATCTCGCGAGTTTTTGTTGTGATAATGGCAGAGAGTCCAAATAATTCAATTTGGATTTGTGTTATTTTCATGCATTTCCCCTGAATTATTTTTCTATTTTACCTTCCAACCAAAGAAAAACTTTTGGAAGTTCTGAAAGGAAACTCTGAAAATCTTGTAAATTGGAAACTTGATGTTTTAGCTGGTTCTTCCATTCGGAGACAAGGAAATCTTTGTTGCTATGATTTTCAATCGATTCCATTGTTGGAATATTTATTCCTCGAGTTTGACATTTGTTTGCGAGTGTAGAGTAAATAAGTTCACGATTTGGTTTTAGCTCCATATGACGATAAAGATGAACCACATCATAAAGATCTCTTGGTCTTAATCTTTGCGCAAGTGCACGAATTTTTTCTGCAAAAACTTCTTCATAGCTGTAGCTAAGAATTGAAATTCCATTTTTTGGATAATCGGAATATTTATGTTCCACATTTTTAATGACTGGTGTTATTAATACAGGTTCGTCCAATGTTAAATCTAATTTAATTCGAGGCATTTGAGCGATTCCTACCTGTGGTCTGACAGGTCCTCTGTATTTAATTCCACCTTGAATTGAATAAGAGCCGCGTGGGTTTTCAAACATTTCAAATTGAATAGATCTTTTTGGAAATTCAATACCTGATTCTTCAAAAATATTTTCTGAGATATTTTCTAGGATTTTTGTTAGTAATTCAGAGTCTAATTTTTCATTTCCTATATAGCTAAAGTCTAAGTCTTCAGAAAAACGATAGGTTTCCAAATAACATTTTTTTAGACATGTCCCACCTTTAAAAACCCAATCTTTTCCAGTTATTGGATGGTGGTTGATCCCCCATAAAAGCCAACCCAATGCATAATCTTTTTCAACCACAAGATTTGTTAATCCAACTTTTCCGGCAACAGAGCGAATTTCATCAATCGAGATCATTTATGATATACCTCTTTTCCAAATTGTTGGGACCCAAAGATTCCATGCTGTTATTAAGCTTTCACCAGGTGATGATGGATCTAATTGCGAATAACCAGACTTGATTTGTGCCCGCATCTTTTCAAGGTAATCGGATTCATAGTGATTATTTTTCTCAAAACAAAAGCCAAGTCGTTTAAAAACAGCGGTGTTTTTCATTTGCAATCCGTAATCAAGAAGCAGCTGCAAATTTTTATGTTCAGATTTTAAATAAAGAGAAAGCAAATCGATGCTCATACGAATGCCACCAACAACAGCAGGGTCATTAAAAGCGTCAATGATCGTTTTTGTAGGATCAGAGATCAAAACTTTGTGACGACCTTGCCAAATGTTCTTTAAACCAAACATGCGTTCTTTTTTTATGGTTTTAACTGTAAAGTTTGCGCCTTTGAGATGCATTTCATGTTCATGTATTTTTTTAGTAGAAAAGACCATGATGGAGTTGAATATTTGTTCCGTGAATCCCCAATATTCTCCCGCACTCCATCCTCCTATGTAACAAGGTTCAAATAAGGCCTTAGCCAGCACCCAGGGTTCATCCACCATAACATTTGGATTTTCGGACTGAAGAGGAACGGGGGTGTATATTCCCTGCTTTACTCTGGATAGCCATCCTTTTTTTGCTAACAGAGAAAGGATCTGCAAAGCTCGAGCTTGAGTTATTTCTAGAATTTCGGATGTGTTTTTAGCGGTAATGGCAGGTAAGTTTGCTTTAAGCAGTAAAGCCAAAAATGTTCGTTCCTTTTTTCCAATACCTGAAATTTTTGGAGTCATATCATACCTCTAACTATAGATTTTATTCTAGAAATTAATTAAAAGCAAATATTTTGAATAAAATATATAGTTATCGTGTCTATTTTATTGTAGGTACTCTATTGGGCGAAAATATGGTTCTGTTACAAAGATAATTAAGGCCGAAGAAATCTATAGAGGATATTATAAAAGCAATTTGCTTAACTCGCAATCTAATTGTCCTTATCTTGCGTGCACAAACCCCTCATGCTACCATTAGATTGCAAGTTAAAGGAGTTAACACCTTGAAAATTACGCAAGATAATACATCTAGCAATCTAATGTTTTTAAACCCAAAAACCTATCTCAACCATTTTTCTAATTTTCTTCTTGAAAATGGTGCCAGCAATAAAACAAAACAAGATTATTTAAATGACTTAAAAATTTTCTTTGAATGGCTCAATGAACTTGGTGTTTCTGATCCAAAAGAAATTGGTTTTCTCACAGTCCAAAAATTTCGTGATTATTCCCTACAAACCAAAAAACCAGCCACTGTCAATAGACGTCTGACAACACTTCGTAAGTTTTACCAGTGGATCGGAAAACCTGAACTCGTTTCAAAAGTTCGTGTGAAAATGATTGAAGAAGTGAAACCCTGCCCAAAGTCACTCACTGCAAAAGAATGGGAACGACTTGATATTGCAGCGGATAGATTTTCTGAAAAAGACAACTACTTATCCTGCTCTGTCATCCGTCTCATGCGTTATGCAGGCCTTCGAGTTGGTGAAGTCTGTTTACTTAATCTAGAAGATATTGAATGCAACAAACGATCTGGAAAAATTCGCATCAAAAGAGGCAAAGGTTTAAAAGCTCGAGAGATTCCCCTTACCAGGGAAGTTTGTGAGGTATTGAGTCTTTACCTTGAACACCGTGAAAAAGTTGCTTTGCGGTGGCAAAGAATGAATCTTCTCAAAGGTCAACAAGCTCAATCAGAATGCAGTTGGCCTACAGGTCGTGCTTTCCTTGGGCAACGTGGTCCATTCACTCCGAATGGTCTTTATCGTCTTGTTGAAAAAATAGGAAACCTAGCAAAAATTGAAGTTCACCCTCATATGCTGAGGCACACTTTTGCAAAAGCACTCATTGATCCAAAACGTTATGGGTTATCAAGAGAAGCGGCCCCTTTATCAGCTATAAAACAATTAATGGGTCACTCAAATATTCAGACAACAAGTATTTATTTATTACACTCTGAAGAAGATTTAGAGAAAATTATGAATGGGAAATAAAATGGTAAAAATAGTTAAAAAAACCACATTAAATCATTCGGATAAAAATTATATAAAATTTCTTGAAAGCGCTATTACACAAATCAGTTCTAGAAAACTTCGCATCGCTCGCTCCGCGACACACGAGCAGATAGCTTTATACTGGTGGTTAGGCAAACATATTGCGGAATCGCAAGATAAATTTGGATGGGGAAAATCTGTCGTCGAACGAATATCTATGGATTTAAAAAAAACATTCCCAGATGCAACCTACGGATTTTCTGTCCAAAATTTATGGTATATGCGACAATTTTATCTGGAATATAAAGACGTTCCAAAACTCCAACGACTTGTTGGAGAAATGCCATGGGGCCAAAATCTGGCTATTATATCTAAAGTGAAAGATTTAAAAGCACGTGAATTTTATATTCAAGCAACAATTCAAATGGCTTGGACGCGTGATGTTCTCAACATGCAGATTAACTCTCAAACTTATGAAAGACAAATCCTTTCAAAGAAACAACATAATTTCGATAAAGCATTACCTGCTCACCTTGCAGAACAAGCGCATCATGCCATGAAAGATATTTATATGCTTGATATGCTAGGTATTGCCAAGCCTGTTTTAGAAGCAGAAATTGAAAGAAAAATGGTTGAAATGATTAAAGATGTCCTTCTCGAATTAGGATATGGATTTACGTTCATTGCTAACCAATATAGAATTCATGCAAATGAAAAAGACTATTTTATAGATCTGCTTTTTTATAATCGTAGACTTAAATCACTTGTAGCCTAAAGTCCCGGAAACTTACACCCAGGTTTTCTTAGTTTTTTAAAATAATTCTTTAATATCAATAAATTAAAGAATTAAATCTGTTTACTTATAAAAAAATCCCTGGTAGTATTACACCCATGAATTTTAGTTG
>CANJMU010000053.1 GCA_947475135.1 Silvanigrellaceae bacterium | reverse complement strand
CAAAAAACAATTTGCCAAATACATCCGCTATATTGCCGATAGAAGACTGGAAAGCATCGGTCTGGACATTTTATTCGGGGAATCCCAAACCCCCTTTCCTTGGATGAACGAAGTGATGGATTTACCAAAAGAAAAAAATTTCTTTGAAACTCGTGTAACCGAATATCAAACTGGTTTTGGGCTTGAATGGAATTGATGTATCATGGATAGAAACATCAAGGAGAAGCTTCACAATGGTAAGGAATGCCGTTCATAAAAAAATAGTGCAACGTAACAAGTCCGAGCTTGCAAACGCCTATCCATCCTGGTTTCGTAAAATCGAATGGATCGCTTTAGTCCTTTTTTTCATTCTCGTCAGCTCACTTTTTTACAAAATCGTCCTTCATTTTTATGAAATTAAGACTCTGTTATTCCCCGCACTCCTTTTAGGTTGGGTTGGCGCAGATATCGCCAGTGGAATCATTCATTGGGCTGGTGACACTTGGGGAAGTGCAGATACATTTATCCTAGGGCCTGCCTTAATCCGCCCCTTCCGAGAACACCACGTCGATGCAAAAGCGATGACTCGTCACGACTTTGTAGAAACCAATGCTTCCTGCGCTTTGGGTGGCATACCCATACTTGTTGCCTCCCTCCTTGTGCCCTTTCAAACCGCGCACTGGCTTTTTGTTTTTTTGGATCTCTTTGTTTTTTTTCTGATGCTCTTTGTCCTTATGACAAATCAAATTCATAAATGGTGCCATCAAGATCACCCTCCCAAAGGGATTGGCTTTTTACAAAAATATAAAATTTTACTGAATCCAAAACATCATAATATTCATCACACTCCACCATTTAATACTTATTATTGCATTACAACAGGCTGGATGAATTGGATTCTTTATAAAATTCAATTTTTTCCGACAATGGAAAAAATAATCACAAAAATGACTGGGGCCATCCCAAGAAAGGATGATATAGGAGAGGAGGCCGCAAAAAGTTTATTAATTCAAACGGAAATGAAATGAATCTTGAAGAACAATGGATCAATTTTCTGAGTGACGCACATCCTACATTTGGAATTCCAAACCCTTCACAAATAACATCCACTAATAATCAAAAAAATGATTTAGAAAACAGTGAAAATAATAAAATGAAATACCTGGCTTTGTTACCTTACCAACTGGAAGACGAAAAGTACGAAAATGGAAATTATCTTCAATTATCCCCTAAAAATCAACATTCCGTGCTTTTAAATTTATTTGAAAAATTAGGAATTCAAAAAGAAATTTTTTTTTATTTTATACATAATTCTAATCAAAATCCCTATCTTTCCCAAACAAAATCAATTGAAAATTTAAATACTTTCATTCAAAAAAATCTTCCAAAATCTATTTTTTGTTTTGGCCTTTTGTCTTTTCATGCACTTTGTTTTTTTTCGCCGGAATTATTTTATCAATATTCTAAAAATGAGAAACTGGTTTGGAAAAATCAAATTCCAATTCATGTCCTTCCTACACCAGAAGAACTTTATTGCCATACACATTGGAGAGCTTCTGTTTGGTCTGAGTTGTTACCTTATAAAATCAGTCCTTTTTCCTAACTCCATTTTCTTCGTTGTCGCCATATACATTGACATCAATAATCCCAAGGAAAATAATCTCTTTTTTTAAGAAAATTTCATAAAAAAAAACCTGTCCTTCCTTTCAGAATCACAGGTTTTTTAAAACGAACAACGCACGACGACGTCGCCGAATAATTTAAATCTTTTGAATGATTTAAATTATTTAGCTTCAGCCGCTGGAGCTGCAGCAGGAGCGTCTGCTTTTGCTTCAGCTTTTTTTGATTTTTTAGCTTTTTTTGCGTGTGTTTTTTTAGCTTTAGTTTCTTTTTTCATTTCAGCTTTTTTTTCAGCTTTTTTTTCAGTTGCTGCAGGTGCCGCTGTTTCAGCTGCTGCAGTTGTTGTTGGAGCTTCTACAGCCGCTGCTGCAACAGGAGCTGCCGCTGTGCTTTCGTCAGCGAAAGCAACCAAAGAACTTAAAGCAACCAAAGATGCAACTATTGTGTTAACTAATTTCATAAAATCTCCTAAGGTCAACTAGACCATCAATAAAAAAAGAGAGCAAAAGCAAATACAAACCATTGCCCAAGAGTAAGAACGGATGAATAACTTAAATTATTCCAATCCTACTCAAAAAAAAAATTTAAAATTAACTTTCAGATGATGCATAAGAGACTTGTGCAAGCTCATAAAGGCGTTTTAAAACTTTATCAATAATAACACGGCCTTTAAATTCGTCTAAAAGAACTCTTCCTTGTTTTTTAAAAAGAGTGTGCAAGTCCACATTATTTTCTTTCTTAAACTGTGTCATTTCGTGAATCATCTCTTGCTCAGAAACCTGAATATTTTCTTGGCGAGCAATGTGTCCAAAAGCAATAATTGTTTTCACTTGCTTCAAAGCTTCTTCACGAATTTTTTCTGCGGAAGGTTTTTCTTTATTTTTTTCTTGCTTGTATTGGTTTTCCATTTTTTGTTGCGTCGACTCGACAAGACTTTCGGCAACTTCAAACTGATTTTGATTTAAGAGATGAGTTGAAAACTGTTCAAAGCAGGCATCAAGCTTTTCATTTTCAAAGCGAGTTTGAACGCTTTGAAGTATTGCAAAACGAGCTTCTTCTATATTTTTATAACCAATTTTTTCAGCGAAGGAGTCATCTATTGTTGGTTTTAAAAGTCTTTGAATTTTTGTAATTGTGAAACGAACAGAACCATTTTTATCGGCTAAATTTTTGTCAGAATTATCACTTTGAAATTTAACGGAAACAGTTTTTGTTTCCCCAATTTTTGCATTCAACAAATGCTCTTGTAATTCTGGGAGATAAATTGGTTTTGGAGCCACATAATAAATATCATCCATAAGTGTTTTCACAGCGTTTTCTTGGCCATCAATAAAATAGAGAGTGGAAAGAACTGCGGCGTCATTGAGTTGAACGGTGTCTTCTTCAGATTCTAAGGTTTGGACTGTCGAGCGATACACAGCAAAACGATCAATTTCGTCATCAACCATTTTATCGAAATTTGGCACATTCCATTTTTCATCTAATTTGATTTCAATATCTTTGTAGTTTTGCATTTCAATGACTGGATTAATATCCACTAAAATTGAAAAATCAAAATTTTTATTTTCTTCGAAAGGAGACTCGGGGTTTGCTTCTGGTTTGCTGACAATCTGAAGATCAAGAGTCTTTAAGATGGCGTTGTATCCGTTGTTCATCACTTCATTCACAGCTTTTTTTAAAATATCTTCTTGAAGGAATTTACGCACAACTTGTTCAGGTACTTTGCCCTTACGAAAACCTTTAATATCCGCTTTTTCGCGAACAGAAGTCACGGCTTCTTGATAAGCTTGATTGACGATTTCCAAAGGGGCTGTAATTTTGATAAGACGACGGGTTTGATTGATTTCTTCGATGGATGATGTAAATGTCATAAACTTGCTCACGTAAAGGGTTAATTCAATCCAAGGCGGAACCCACCAGAACTACTAAAGACTCGCGCTCGCGTCAACGAGTTTTCCAAAAAAAGGAGCGATTATGCGGCTTTCCAAATTTTTAGCCAAAACAATCCGAGATATTCCAAAAGATGCTGAATTACCCAGTCACCGTTTTATGCTTCGTGGCGGTTTTATGAAGCAATTTAGTGCAGGAATTTATGCTTTACTTCCACTAGGCATGCGCAGTGTTTCTAAGATTGAAAAGCTTTGCCGCGAAGAGATGAACCGTAGGGACGGCCTGGAAATTAAAATGCCTTGCACGGCTACAAAAGAATTGTGGGATGAAACAGGAAGGTACGACACTTTTGGAAAAGATATGATGAAATTCAAAGATCGTCATGAAAAACCAATGGTTTTAAACCCCACCCATGAAGAACCCGTCGTTGGAATTGCACGCACAGAAATCACCAGCTACAAACAATTGCCAATGATGCTTTACCAAATTCAAACCAAATTCCGGGATGAGCCGCGCCCCCGTGGGGGCTTAATTCGCCTGCGTGAATTTTCTATGAAAGATGGTTATAGTTTTCATACCTCGGAAGAAGATCTCAAAAAATATTATGATGAAATGCATCAGTCCTACATGCGTTTTTTTAAACGCTGCGGTTGCAAAAATTTTGTCAGCGTAATGTCCGATAATGGTTTGTTCGGTGGCAGATACTCCCATGAATTTCAAATGATTTCACCAAACGGAGAAGACAAATTACTGCTATGTGAAAGCTGCCGTTACTGCGCCAATGCAGAGGTCGCACAAAGTAAATTTGAGTCTAAAGTCCACATTAAATCCAAAAAACAATTATCAAAAGTCCTGACTCCAAATACAAAAACAATTCAAGATCTCTGCTTGTATTTAAAAGTTGATGAAAAAGACACGGCCAAAGCAGTCCTTTTTCAAAATTTGAAAGGCGATACTTTAGTTGCTGTTTTTGTGCGTGGCGATAGAGAAGTGATGGATAAAAAAGTTCGCACCTTGGTTGGATTTGAAATTATTCCTGCGACGGCGGAAACGATTGCAAAAGGTGGCGCTGTCCCAGGGTTTACTGGACCGAAGGGTTTAAATCTTAAAACTTGTTACGTTGTCATTGATGAATGTCTGATGCAAAATCACGAATTAATTACGGGCGCTAACGAAGTCGACGCTCATTACACTCACTTTTCTATGGAAGAAGATTTTATTCAAGAAACGCCAGCCCATTTTAAAAATCAAATTAAAATTGGAGATGTGACCTTAGTTAAAAGCGGAGACAATTGCCCTCATTGCACG
Organism: Silvanigrellaceae bacterium; assembly: GCA_947475135.1. The sequence continues at coordinate 997 of CANJMU010000053.1, read as the reverse complement.
GGTGGAACCTTAAAAGAAATTCGCGGAATTGAAATTGGAAATATTTTTCATTTAGGAACAAAATATTCGAAAAGCATGGACTGCTCTTACTTAGACTTCCAAGGAAAAAAACAATTTCCTATTATGGGCTGTTACGGAATTGGAATGACAAGACTTTTGCCTGCTATTATTGAAGAAAGTTATGATGAAAGGGGACCTATTTTTCCAATTCCTGTTGCACCTTTCGAAGTTCATCTTTGCGTCTTCAATAGAAAAGAAAAAAATGTTTTTGAAGCTTCTGAAGCAATTTATCAGGAATTAAAATTGAAAAATATTGATGTTCTGATAGACGATCGGGATGAAAAACCAGGTTCTCAATTTGCAGATGCGGATTTATTTGGAATTCCATTTCGGATTCTTATTTCTCCAAAAACCCTTCAAGAAAATTCTGTGGAATTGAAATATCGAGATGGACGCGAAGATGCACAATTGATTTCCTTAACTGAAATTGTGGATTTCCTTCAAAATAAAGTAACATTGGAGTATCAAAAATATGATATTTCATAAAGGAATTCCTTATGTCGCATCTCCGTTCTTGTCGTCCACTTCCAACATGCTCTCTATGTCGTCAAGCCATCCCACCAGCATTAGTAAGCGCAAGCGCGTCTAGATCAATCTGTATTCACTGTCAAAAAAGATTCTGCCAGCGATGTTCCGTTTTTTCCCCTTCCGGAGCGACATGCAGAGAATGCTGCAGAAAAAATGCACCTGCACCTGAATTTGCTGTTCTTGAACCATGCGGAAGGCAAGAAGAAGTTGATCCTTATTTTTATACTGTTTCTGCAATTTTAGATCATTATAAAAAAGTCTAATGGCACTAGCTTAAGAATATAACATTTTGATTTTACAATAGAAATAGACAATAATGCCACGCGTAAAAAACTAAAATGCGGGGTCTATTTTCATGATGAAATTTACACAGACTGATGTTAGAAGCAAACTTACTTCAGAAGGTTTT